>DASTID010000167.1:0-5939 GCA_035717905.1 Sphingomicrobium sp.
GCAGGGGCATGCATCGGCGCGGCGCCGCTGCCGAGCGCGGACTACGACCTGATCCCCGGCACCTTCGAGAAGGGCCGGCAGCCGGACGGCAACAGCATCGTGATCGACGCGCCGCGTGGGCTGATCGTGTTCGATACCGGCCGGCATTCCGCCCAGCAGGACCGGATCCTCGCGGCCGCCAGGGCGCGCGGCAAGCCGATCGCGGCGATCGTCAACAGCCACTGGCACCTCGACCACAGCGGCGGGAACCAGGAGCTTCGCGCCGTTTACCCGAAAGCGCGGATCATCGCTTCCAACGCGGTGGTCGGGGCGCTCGCGGGGTTCCTCAAGGAAAGCCGCAAGGGCGCCGAGGCGTATATCGCCAGCGGCGAGCCTTCTCCCCAGCAGCAGGCGGAAATCCGCGGCGATTTCGCGGCGATGGACGACACGGCCGACCTGATCCCGACCGATCCTGTCGTGAAGTCGGAACGGCGCAGCGTCGCCGGGCGGCCGCTCGAGCTGCACCTTGCGAAGTATGCGGCAACCGAGGGCGACGTGTGGGTCTACGATCCCGGGACGAGGACCGTGCTCGCGGGCGATCTCGTCGTCGCCTTCGCGCCGTTCATGGACACCGGCTGCGTCCCGGGCTGGCTGGCGGCGCTCGACGAGATCGAACGGACGCCGTTCACGACCTTGATCCCCGGCCACGGCGCGCCGATGGACCGCGCCGATTTCCGCCAGTGGAAGACCGCGTTCCGCAACCTCGTCGACTGCGGCGCGAGCAAGGCGAGCAACGACGAATGCATTGCCGGCTGGAACCGCGACGCCGCCCGGTTCGTCGCGCCGCTCGCGCCGCGCAAGATCGATCCGATGATCGCTTATTATCTCGACAACTGGCTGCGCCCCGGAGCACCGAACGCCGCCAAATACTGCCCGCCCGCGGCCGCTTCCGCCGCTCAACCGGAGCGCGGCTGACCCGAGCGCCGTAGTGTATTGACACGATAATACACGTGGCGTAAGCCTTCCGGCAAACGGGAGGCCCGCGAATGTACAGCCAGCAAGAGCTCGACGACGCCGTATCCTCGGGCGTGATCAGCGCCGACGCCGCAGACGCTCTGCGCGCGCATGTCGAGCGCCAGCGCTCGACCGCGATCGCCGACGAAGAGCAGTTCCGGCTGATTACCGGCTTCAACGATATTTTCGTGTCGATCGCCGCGGCGATCCTGCTGTTCGCGGTCGGCTGGATCGGTCAGAGCATCGGCCAGTCCGCGGGGCTGACCGTCGACACGGACGGCCCGTCGTTCCTCGCCCCGCTGGCGGTCGCCGCGACCGCGTGGGCGCTGGCCCTGTTTTTCACCGCAAAGCGGCGCATGGCCTTGCCCTCGATCCTGCTGCTGCTGGCGTTCGTGTTCGGCGTGTTCGCCACCGCCGGCATCGGGCTCGTCCAGGGCATCGGCGAAGGCCCGCTCAACAACAATCCGGCGATGCAGGGCGTCGTCGGCGCAATTGCCGCCGCTGTCGCCGCTATCGCGGCCTGGCTGCACTGGCGCAGCTTCCGCGTGCCGATCACCGTGGCCGCCGGGGCAGCCGCGATCGCGGCTATTGCCGTCGGGCTGCTGATCGCAGCGCTCGGGCCCAGCGCGGAGAGCGCGAAGAACATCATCCTCGGCCTCGTGCTGCTGCTCGGCGTCGGCATCTTCCTGTTCGCAATGTGGTGGGATGCGTCGGACCGGGCGCGGATCACCCGCCGCGCCGACGTCGCCTTCTGGCTGCACCTGCTGGCCGCGCCGATGATCGTGCACCCGGTCTTTACTTTGCTCGGCCTCAACGACGGCAATGCGACGATCGGCGAAGGGCTGGTCGTGGTCGTGCTGTATCTGGCGATCGGCGTCACGGCGCTGGCGATCGACCGCCGCGCATTGCTCGTCTCGGCGCTCGCCTACGTGCTGTTCGCGATGCAGCAGCTCTTCCGCCAGTTCGGCGCGGTCGAGCTCAACGTCGCGCTGACGGCGCTGGTGATCGGCTCAGCGCTGCTGCTGCTGTCGGCTTTCTGGCACCAAGCGCGGGTCGCAGTCGTTCGGCCGCTCCCGGACGGCCTGCGCGCCCGGCTTCCGCTGATCGACCGGGCCGTGGCTACTCCCCAACCAGCCGCATGAGCCGCCGCTCGAGCGGGGCCAGCACGGGCGCCAGCTCGTGCCCCCGCTTGAGCACTGCGCCATGCTCGCCGACCAGCGCGAACGCGCCCTGCTTCAGCCGCAGCGACGGACGTTTCTCGACCCGCACCTCGGGCCGCTCGGAATGGCGGCGGAACGCTGCAAATATCGCGACGTCGGGATCGATCCGCAGCGCATAATCGCGCCAGTGGCCAGCCGCGACCATGCGCCCGTAAAGATCGAGGATCCGGGTGAGCTCACGGCGGTCGAAAGTCGCGATCGGGCGCCGGTCCCAGGGAGGCGGGAACGGCGCAATGACGCTCAAGCGGACTTGACCTTCGGGCGCGGCTGACGCGCGGCCCTGAGCACCGCGACCTCCTTCCGCAGCTCCTGCAGCTCTTGCTCGAGCTCGCCGATGCGCACGCGAACCGGATCGCAATCCTCGCCGCATGGCGTGCCGTAGGGCATGAAGCCCGGGCTGTAGTGGATCGCGTCGACCGGGACCGGCTTGGCGGGGATGCCGACCACGGTCGAGCCGGGCGCGACGTCCTTGGTGACGACCGAATTGGCACCGATCTTGGCGCCTTCGCCGACCTCGATCGGCCCCAGCACCTGCGCGCCCGAGCCGATCACCACGCCCGAGCGGATGGTCGGGTGGCGCTTGCCCCCGACTCCGGTGGTCGGGTTGGTGCCGCCCAGCGTGACATGCTGATAGATGGTCACGTCGTCGCCGATCTCCGCGCTTTCGCCGATCACGCTGAACCCGTGGTCGAGGAAGAAGCGGCTGCCGATCTTCGCGCCCGGATGAATATCGATCGCGGTGAGGAAGCGGCCGAGATGATTGATCAGCCGGGCGAGGAAGAACAGCTGGCCTTCCCACAGCCAGTGGGCGGCGCGGTGGAGACCGAGCGCCCATACGCCCGGGTAGAAGAGCACGTCCCAACGCGAGCGTGCCGCGGGGTCGCGCGATTTGACGGAGTCGAGATAGGCGATCAGCCCGGTCTGCAAGCGAGAAAACCTCTTGCGGTTGCGACGTCCAATCTAGGTTCGGGCCGCCGCGAATTCCAGTCAAGTGGCTCGGCCGCGCCAGCGGGGCCTTGCCGAGTGTCCAATGCTTGGGCAAATGCGCGCGCATCAACAGGGTGAATTTCAACATCTTTTCGCGTGCCAGCAAGCCCGCGGGAGCCAGGGGGCGCCGATTTTCTCCGCCTACAATCCCCTTTATTCGCTGGCCGGGCTACTGGTCGGGCTGCTCGTCGGCCTGACCGGAGTCGGCGGCGGCTCGCTGATGACGCCGCTGCTCGTGCTGCTGTTCGGCTTCCATCCGTCGACCGCGGTGGGAACCGACCTCTTATATGCTTCGGTCACCAAGTCGGTGGGGACGGTGGTCCACGGCCGCCGCGAGACGGTCGACTGGAAGATCGTCGGCGGACTGGCGCTTGGCAGCGTTCCCGCCTCGGTGGCCACTTTGTTCGTGCTCGCGAAAATTGGGACCCTGACCGATTCGGCCGCGGCGGTGCTGCATTTGCTGCTCGGTTGCGCCTTGCTCCTGACCGGCCTTTCGGTGCTGTTCCGGCCGTGGATCCTGCGCTGGGCCGCCCGCCGCTTCGACCAAAGCCACGAAGCGCGCATCTCGTGGTGGACGGTTCTGCTCGGCGCGACGCTCGGCGTGCTGGTCTCGGTCACCTCGGTCGGGGCCGGCGCGCTCGGGACGACCGCGCTGCTCATGCTCTATCCGCGCATTCCCGTCGCGCGCATCGCCGGAAGCGACATCGCCCACGCGGTGCCGCTGACGCTGATCGCGGGCCTCGGGCATTGGTGGCTCGGAAGTGTGGACTTCGGCCTGATGCTGGCTCTGCTGGTCGGCTCCATCCCGGGCGTGATCGCGGGCGCGCTGCTCGCCGGACGCTCGTCGGACGCCGTGCTTCGCCCGGTGCTCGCGGTCACCCTGCTGATCGTCGCGGTGCGCCTGCTGATGGGATGAGCGCGGCTGGCTTTGATCGGCGGCGCCGCTTATAGCGGCGGCATTGATTGGAAATCCCGATGACCGTCCACCTGCCGACCATCAAGCAGCTCCAATATCTCGTCGCGTTGCGCGAGCACGGCCATTTCGGCCGGGCCGCGGAGGCCTGCTTCGTCACCCAGTCGACCCTGTCGGCGGGCCTGCGCGAGCTCGAGACCTTGCTCGGCATCCTGCTGGTCGAGCGCACCCGCCGGGTGGTCCGCTTCACCCCGCTCGGCGAACGCATCGCCGACAAGGCGACTCGCGTGCTGCGCGAAGCCGAGGAGCTGGCCGACATGGCGCGCGCCGAGGGCAAGCCGCTTCACGGCGAACTGAGGATGGGGGTGATCCCGACCATCGCGCCGTTCCTGCTGCCGGCTATGCTGCCGCGGCTGAGAAGCGAATGGCCGAGCCTGAAATTGTATCTGCGCGAGGAGACCAGCCAGGCGGCTTGCGATGCGCTCCACCGCGGCCAGCTCGACTGCGTGCTGCTGGCGCTGCCCTATGCGTGCGGCGACGTCGAGACCGCGCCCTTGTTCGACGACCGCCTGTTCGTCGCCTTCCCGGCCGGCGAGGCCCCGGGCGGCGCCACCGTCGAAGTCGACGCGATCGACGAGAACCGCATGCTGCTGCTCGAGGACGGCCACTGCCTGAAGGACCACGCGCTGTCGGCGTGCAACCGGCCCGACCTGCGCGCCCATGCGGCGATGATGGGCACGTCGCTGCACACGCTGGTCCAGATGGTCGACAACGGCCTTGGCCTGACCTTCGTCCCGGCGATGGCGATCGAGGCCGGCATTCTCGATGGCACGCGGGTGGACGCGAAGCTGCTCAGGTCCGATCATGGTTTTCGCCGGATCGCGCTGATCTGGCGCCGATCGAGCCAGCGCGAGAGCGAGTTTCAGATGCTCGCGGCGACGCTTCGCCGGATAATGCGCGAGCTCATCCCCCATCTCGACACCGCCGAGGTGCCCAGGGCGCGCAGCCCCGAGCTGGTCTGACTCCGAACAGGCCGCGGCGCTCCGGGGAATGGGGAGGAGGCGGAGCGCCGCGGCGGGGGCAAGCGGTGCTTATTCGGCCATGGCCGGCTCGCTCGAGCGCGCTTCGGCGGCCGCGCGATTGCCGGGCCCGCGAACGTCGAACCGGTCGGCATTCATGACCTTGGTCCAGGCCTGGACGAAATCGCGAACGAACTTCTCGCCGGCATCGGCTGCCGCATAGACTTCGGACAATGCGCGCAGCTGCGCGTTGGAGCCGAACACGAGGTCGGTCCGGGTCGCGGTCCACTTCTGCCGGTCGGTCGCGCGGTCGGTGCCGACGAACGTTTCGTCGCTCTTGTCGTCGACCTGCTTCCACGCCGTGCCCATGTCGAGCAGGTTGACGAAGAAGTCGTTGGTGAGCTGGCCGACGCGGTCGGTGAACACGCCATGCTTCGAATTGCCCTGGTTGGCCCCGAGCACCCGCAGCCCGCCGACGAGCACCGTCATTTCGGGCGCGGTGAGGCCGAGCAGCGCGGCGCGGTCGACCAGCAGCTCCTCGGTCGGGACGTTGTAGCGGACCTGTAGATAGTTGCGGAACCCGTCCGCCTTCGGCTCGAGCGGCTCGAAGCTTTCGGGGTCGGTCTGGGCCTCGGTCGCGTCGCCGCGGCCGCCGGTGAACGGCACGCCGATGTCATGGCCGGCGTCCTTGGCCGCTTTCTCGACCGCCGCGGTGCCGCCGAGAACGATCGCGTCGGCGAGCGAGATGGTGCCGCGCAGCTCGTCGAGCTTCGCCAGCACCTTCGCCAGCTCTTGCGGGTCGTTGAC
>DASTID010000168.1:0-6642 GCA_035717905.1 Sphingomicrobium sp.
CGGGCAAAGCGGGAACTGGAAGAGCTGCCACATGGCAAGGCAGCTTTAGCGCTCCGGCGCAGTGTCACAACCCATCGTCATTCCCGCGCAAGCGGGAATCCCGATTTTGTTCATTAGCCGTCCAAAAGGCAGCGGGACCCCGCTTTCGCGGGGGTGACAGTCAAAGATCAAGCTACCGCTTCGGGTACGTCGGGTCCGGCATATTGGCGGCGGCGCGCTCGATCGCCTTCGACGCTTCGTCGAGCCCCTGCATCATCGCCGGCAGCGCGCTGTTCAAAACCTTCATCCCGCGCTCGATCGTCGGCTCGACCTGCGCCATTCGCTCGCGGAAATTGCGGTCGAAATTCGGGTCCTCGCGGCGGCCGAGATCGCGCACCGTGCGCTTCTTCTCGGCCGCGGTCGCCTCGCGGCCCTCGATCGCCGCCTGGACTGCGCCGACCCGCAAGTCGAGCATCGCCTTCGACAGCGCGTCCATCGAACGTGCGAGCTTGTCGGCCATAGCCGGGTCGGTCAGCTGCGGTGGCACCTTCAACGGCTCCGCTGCCACTGGCGCGGCGCCGAGCAGGATCGGGAGAAGAATCAGCCACTTGCGCATCGGGCTCAATCTAGCACCGGCGGGCCGGCGAACAAAGTCAGCGCATCGTCAGCCAGATCAGCGCCGCCGCGCCGGCAATGATCCGGTACCAGGCGAACGGCGCAAAGCCGTGGCGCGAGATATAGGCGACGAAGGCTTTGACGACCACGATCGCGACGACGAAGCTGACGATGAACCCGACCGCGACCGTGCCGAAGCCGACGCCGCTGGCGCCCGCCATCAGCGTGTCGTGGTGCTTCACGAGCTCGAGCGTGGTCGCGCCGAGCATGGTCGGGATGGCGAGGAAGAAGCTGAACTCGGCGGCGGTGCGGCGCTCGACCCCGAGCGACAGCCCGCCGAGGATGGTCGCGCCCGAACGGCTGACGCCGGGGATCATCGACAGGCATTGGATGATGCCGACACCGATCACGGTCTTGAGCGGCATTTCGGCGACCCCGACGACGTCGCCTGGCTTGTGCAGCTTTTCGATCAGCAGGATCGCGATGCCGCCCAGGATCAGCGCGACGGCGACCACCGCCGCGTTGCCCAGCAGCGCCTCGATGTTGTTGATCAAGAGGAAGCCGAGGATCGCCGACGGCAGGAAGCCGATCAGGATGTTGCGCACGAAGCGCCACGACACCGCCTCGCCCTTGAGCATCCCCGCCAGCACCGCCCAGAAGGTCCGCCAGTAGAGCACGACGATGGCGAGGATCGCGCCCAGCTGAATGATGACGTTGAACGCGGCCCATTTCTCGGCATCGAAGCCGAGCAGCTCGGTGGCGAGGATCAGATGCCCGGTCGAGGAGACCGGGATGAACTCGGTGACGCCCTCGACTATGCCGAGGATCAGCGCGATCAGGAGGATGGGCATCGGCTAGGCGGCAGTCAGGTTGATGCGTCGGCCGGCGAACTTGCCGCCGCGCTGGAAGCGGCCGAGCCACTCGTGACCGACCGCGCCGAGCGGGGTCGGCTCGATCCCGAACGTCTCGAGCCCGGGCGCGCCCTTGGCCGGCACGTTGTCGCGCTGGAGCATCAGCCACTGGTCGCGCGTCAGCGGCGCGCCCGGCAGCCAGCCGAGCTTCGACAGCAGGCTTGCGAACAGGTCGGGTATGACGACGATTTCGGGGGTTTGGCCGGTGATCTCGAGGATCACCTCGTGCAGCGCCTTCATGCTCAAACGGGTCGGGCCGCCGATCTCGTAGGTGTTGCTGCCGAACCGCGCTGGGTCGAGCGCGGCCATCGCGATCGCCCTGGCGAGATCGCGGACATAGACCGGCTGGAATTTGCGCCCGGCCGCGATCACCGGAAGGAATGGCAGCTGGGCCATGGCCGCGAAGCGATTGGTGAGGTTGTCCTCGGGCCCGAAGACCAGCGACGGGCGAACGATCGTAGCGTCCGCAAAAGCTTCGGGTAGCGCGCGTTCGCCTTCGGCTTTGGTGCGGCCGTAGAGGGATTCGGCATTGGGATCGGCGCCGATCGCCGAAACGTGCACCAGCGCCTTCGCTCCGGCGTCGCGCGCCGCCCGCGCGACGTTGCGCGCGCCCTCGACGTGCACCGCGCGCATGCCGCGAAACGACCCGCACAGGTTGACGACGGCGCTGGCGCCGTGGACCGCGGCGGCGACGCTCGCCGGGTCGCCGATATCCGCCTTGGCGAAGCCGAACTGGCCGACCTGGCCCAATGGCTGGATGAAATAGGCTTGGCGCGGGTCGCGCGACGCGACGCGGACGCGCACCCCGCTCCTCAGCAGGAACTCGCACACGTAGCGGCCGATGAATCCGCCGCCGCCGAACACGGTCACGAGGTCATTGGCGCGGTCGATCATCGGGCCGCCGTAGCCCCGCCCCCGCGCCGTTGACAAGGCACGGCGGGCGAAGGCCGTGACTTAGTAATAATCCGCCAGAGTCACTCGCACCGCGGCTCCGTCAGCGCGCGAAATTGTCACTGTTCGGCCTGCCGGGCCACGGGTCCAGTCTGGCCGGTCATAATATTTCGCGTCGACCTTCACGCCGTCGACGGCGATGATCTGGTCCCCGGCCTTGAGGCCCGCCGCGGCCGCCGGTCCGTCGGGCGACACATAGGCGATCGTCAGCCGGTCGCCGTCGCGCTCGGCTCGAAGGCCCGCCCGCTCCTTCTCGATTACGGCCGGGGCGCCGGTCTTCTCGAGATAGATGGCGCCGCCGGCGCTGTCGAACGTCACCCTGAACGGCTTCAACAGCTCGATTCCGACGTTGCCGCCGCTGGTCGGCAGCGCCGACGGATCCTCGTTCAGCGTCGCTGGAACGTTGGTGAAGCGAACGCCACTGAACTCGACCACCGGAAGCGTGACTCGGCGCGCCGGCTTCATCCCGCCGACACCGCCGACCTGGGCCTCGGCCTTGCGCAGCGCGGCGAGCGAGGGCTGCTTCGACCAATAGTCCCTGGACAGCAGCACCGCGCCGCCGTTTCCCAGATCGAGATGCGATTCCACCGGCGCGAGGCCGGCGACCGACAGGCTGACCGCCGGCAAGCCGTCCTTGTCGGTCAGCGCGAGCCTCGTGGCTTCGGCCGGGGCGCGGAACCCGTCGCGGGGCGCGAAGCGGATCGCGCGCCTCGGAAAATCGATGGCCACGATTCCGGCCTTGAACGCATCGCGCCCGAGCACCACCGGGATCGGCCGCCCGACGCCGCGCGAGATCGGCGCCAAGTCGATGACCAGCACGCTGAGGTTCGCGAGACGCAGCGCTCCGGCCGTCAGCGTGACTCCGGCGACGATCCTGCCCGGCACGTCGCCGCCCGCGCCGCGGACGGACAGCGGCGTCCCGCCCTCGAGCCCGAGCTTGTCCGCGAAGGCCGTGTCGATGACCGTCATCCCCGCGCCACTGTCGAGCATCATCTCGGTTGGCACACTGTTGATGGAGCCGGCGAGGATGATCCGCGCGCCGCGGAACAGCTCGAACGGCGCCGTGTCCCGCGCCGCCGTGTAGCTGACGCTCGGCGGCGTGACGGGAGGATGGCCAGGGTGCGCGAGCGCGATTCCCGCCGCCAATGCCGCCGCGACGGCGGCTACTCCAAACCGAATTCCATGCATGTTGAGGTCCCACCAATATATCTGTAAGGTATAAAAACATTATTGTGGAACGATAATTATGTCAAGTCCCACGGATCGGTCCATCCGACGCGCTGCCTCGCGCCTGCGCGTGGGCGTGTTCGTCGTCATGGCGCTCGTCGTTGCCCTCTATCTGTCCGCGCTGCTTGACCTTCGGCTGGCCCACGCGCGCGTTGAGCATCAGATCGAGGGCCTGTCTGCGACCTACGGCTGGGCCATCGGGGTCGGCGGCATCCTTCTGCTGCTCGTAGCGCTTTTCCGCCTCAGCCAGATGCTCGGCCGGATCGCCGCGGGCGACCTGTTCTCAACCGCGGTGATCGGCCAATTTCGCGCCTTCGCGCTGTGGCTGCTGCTGATGGCCCTGTTCGATTTGCTCGTGCCGATCGCCGCCGGCGTGGCCGGGGCCGCAAGCGGATATCCGCATCGGCTGCGCATCGCCGTCGACTTGCGCGACCTGCTGACGGTCGGAATCACGCTCCTGCTCTTCTTGCTGGCGAGCCTGCTCGATCGGGCGCGGCGGCTGGACGAGGAAGTGCGCGAGTTCGTGTGATGCCGATCGTCGTACGGCTCGACGTCATGCTCGCGCTGCGCAAGGTCCGGTCCAAGGACCTGGCAGCAGCGGTCGGCATCACCGAGGCCAATCTTTCGCTTTTGAAATCGGGCAAGGTGAAGGGCGTCCGCTTCGCGACTCTCGAAGCGATCTGCGAATATCTGCAGTGCAAGCCCGGCGACATTCTCGATTACGAACCCGACGAGCCGGATTCCCCCGCGCGAAGCCGTTGACAGCGGCGCGGCGGCCCCTTTAAGCGCCGCCGCCTACCACCATATCGACGGTCCGTGCCCAGGTGGCGGAATTGGTAGACGCACCAGCTTCAGGTGCTGGCGCTCGCAAGGGCGTGGAGGTTCGAGTCCTCTCCTGGGCACCATCGTCGCCTGGAGGATGTCCGGGGGACATCCGAAGCCGGCGATCAAATCCAGTATTGAGGCAAAGCGCCGCGCCGACGGCAATTCGCCGTAAATAGGAATTTTCCTATTGCGTTGCAGGAACGGATAGGGAACAGTGGCGCTGCTCGGAGTCGCCTCATGCTCGTTCTCGATCCTGCCATGCTCATCGCCATCGCCGCGCTCATCAGTAGCGTCTCGGCGTTCGTGTGGGCGGTGCGGCGGAAGCCCTGAGCTCAGCCGGTGCGGCGAATGCGCGGCACGAACCGCGCCGGATCGTCATTGTCGAGCTCGACTTCGCCGCTGTTTCCCGTCGGCGGCTGAATGCCGAGGAAGCTGCGCACGCTCTCGGCCGAGACGGCGCGGCCGAACAGCCACCCCTGCGCTTCCGAGCAGCCGAGCTTCTCGAGCTCGCCGCGGACCTGCTCGGACTCGACGCCCTCGGCGGTGATCGCGACGTTGAGCGTGTGACCGAGGCTGGCGATCGTATTGACGATCGCGGCGGTCTGCTCGCTCTTGACCATGGTCGTGATGAAGCTGCGGTCGATCTTGATGCGGTCGACCGGGAGCGTGTTGACCTGCGACAGCGACGCGTAGCCGGTGCCGAAATCGTCGAGCGAAATGCTGATGCCGATATTCTTCAGGCTGTGAATGATGGTCAGCACCTGCTCGCGGTCCTCGAGCAGCGAGCTTTCGGTGATCTCGATCTCCAGCCGGTGCGCCGGGAAGCCGGTCGTGGTGAGGACCTTGATGATCTGCTCGGCGAGCGTGCGGTCGCGAAACTGGGCCGGCGACACGTTGACCGCCATCTTGAGATGCGACGGCCAGTTGCGCGCGTCCTTGAGCGCCTGCTCCATCACCGACAGCGACAGCGGGGCGATCAGGCCGGTGGTCTCGGCAAGCTCGATGAAGCAATCGGGCTCGAGGAAACCGCGGGTCGGCGAGCGCCAGCGCGCCAGCGCCTCGAAGCCGACCAGCTCGCGACTCTCGAGGTCGATCAGCGGCTGGTAGAAGGGGACGAACTCGCCGTTGCGGATTCCGCGCCGGATATCCTCCTCGAGTCGGAGCCGCTCGGCGAGCTCACGCTCGAGCTCCTGGTCGAACCAGGCGAAGCCGTTCCGGCCGGCACGCTTGGCGGCGTAAAGCGCGACGTCGCTGCGCCGAAGCACGTCCTCGGCCTTCCGTTGCGACGCGATCGCGGCAAGACCGATCGAGCCGGCGATCTGCACCTGCGCGCCTTCGAGGAAGATCGGCTTGCGCAGACGAGCGAGGATCGCCGTCGCGACGTCTTCGGCGTTCGACTCCGCCGCATCCGCCAGCAGGATGACGAATTCATCCCCGCCGATCCGCGCGCAGCACGAGTCCGGCGGAGCAAGGCGCACCAGCGAGTCGGCGACGTTGCGGAGAAGCTCGTCGCCGGCAAGGTGACCGTGGAGGTCGTTGACCCGCTTGAAATGGTCGAGGTCCAGCAGGAGCAGTGTCCCCTGCGACTTTGCGTCGAGCATTTCCTCGAGCGTGCGCATCAGCTCGCGGCGGTTGGCGAGCCCGGTGGCCGGGTCGGTGTTGGCGTTGCGCCGGGCCAGGCGGTCCGCTTCCTCATAGGCGTGGAGCGCCTCGCGCAGGTCCTTCGACCGCCGCCACCCGAACAGGATGATGGCGATGTTGAGCAGGAAAGCGATGCGAAGCGTGTTCTCCGACTGCGCGAGTTGAGCGCCGGCGATCGCCGCCGGCACGACCTTGCTGCCGAGGCCGACGAACAGGACGATCGCCGCGATCGTCGCGCAGCTGGTGATGACGTGGCTGCTCGCTATGCGAACAGCTTTGCTCGTTTCTCGACGCACACTTTGGCCCATTTGGTTCGATTGTCCACGGACCGCGATTTAACCTAACACAAGTAAAGATTTTTCTACGGCGACAGCGTCAACGCGGCGTTAACCACGCGCGGTCAGCGGCTGTTAGGCGTGCCGGGGGAAGCTGGCGTCATGCTCCGCATCGTCGCCGCAGCCGCCGCAATCATGCTCGCCGCCGCGCCAGCCGC
>DASTID010000169.1:0-9692 GCA_035717905.1 Sphingomicrobium sp.
TTGCGGCGCCATGTCGGGGAAAAAGCCGAGGTGGCGGAACGGCGTCAGCGACGCGTGGAAGCGCACGGCGCCGCGCGACAATTCCCACTGGCGCGGGACCGGGCGATGCTCGACCCAGCGGCCGCCACCCTCCTCGTCCGACCCCGGGACAAAGGTCGCGTCGGCGTCCCATTGAGTGCTCGCCGGCGCCCACATCGCCTGCGGCTCGGGCCGGATCACCCGAATCTCGCCGTAGCGCTCGAGCTTGCGGCCGTCGCCGCAGTCGATCAGGCCCCAGTCCGCCCAACGCTCGGCAATCAGGGCCGTGAGCTTGGTCACGCCGCCAGCGCGAGCTGCGTCCCCACCGAGGAGATCGCCGCGCGCCCGTCGAGCAACAGCGCTCCCGCGGAACGCGCGGCCGCCGCATCGACGCTGCGCAGCTGCCCGACCAGCTCGCCGACGTCGAGGATCCGCCCGAACACCTCGATCGAGCGGGCCATCTGGTCAGCGCGCCCTTGCGGTGTTTCTAGGCCCATCAGCAGCCCCGCCTCGATTTGCGCCCGTGCGCGATCGACTTCGCGATCGTCGAGATCGCCGACCGCTTCGGCGAGCACGGCGCGCGCGAGATGCATCGATTCGACCGCCCGAACGCGGTCCGCCGCGCAGCTCAGCGCGACGATTCCGGTGTCGGCATAGGCCTGGCTCCACGCGCTGACCGAATAAGCGAGGCCGCGCTCCTCGCGCAGCTGCTGGAACAGCCGCGACGACATGCCGCCGCCGAGCGCCTGGACAAAGATCGACAGCGCCGGCAGGCGCGTGTCCGCGGCGGCGAGACCCGGCAGCCCGAGGCACCAGTGCGCCTGCTCGAACTCGCGCCGGTCGTTGCGCACCCCGCCGATGAACTCGGCGCGGCTGATCGGCCGCCCCGGCCAGTCGTCCATGTCGCCGAACAGCCGCTCGGCGAGCTTGAGCATCGCCGCGGGATCGACCTTGCCGCTGGCCGACAGGATCAGGCGCGACGGCACCAGCTCATCGCGCAACCAGGCGAGGCAATCGCCCGGCGTGACCGCGTTTATGCTCTCGGCGCTGCCGAGCACCGCGCGGCCGAGCGGCTGGCCCTCGAACGCCGCCTCGAACAAATGGTCGTGGACCAGGTCGTCGGGCGAATCGACGACTTCGCCGAGCTCGGACAGGATGACGTCCTTCTCGCGCGCCAGATGCTCCTCGGCCATGTGCGGCGCGCGGACGAGATCGGCGAGCATTTCGGTCAAGAGCGCGGCGTCCTTGGCCAGCGTGCGCCCGTAGAACACCGTCTGGTCGCGCGCGGTCCATGCGTTGATGGCGCCTCCGACATCCTCGATCGCCTCGGCGATCGCCCGCGTATCGCGCGCGCCGGCGCCCTTGAACACCATGTGCTCGACGACATGGGCAAGGCCCGACAGATGCTCGGGCTCGGAACGCGATCCGACCATCGCGTAAAGCCCGATCGCCGCCGACTGCGCAGCGGGCATCGGGTCGACGGCGATGGTCATGCCATTGCTCAGCCGATGGAGGGATGCGGTCATGGACGGCCAGTCTCGCGCTTGAACTTCTTTCTCACCGCCAGCCCGTAGATCAGCAGCGCCGTCGCCGCCAAGGCGAACCAGGTGAAGGCATACATGCGGTGCCCGGCGGGCGTCACGGGGCTCACCGATTCGACGCGCGGCGGCGCGCTCGGCTCGAGCCCCGGCGGGGCCGAAGCGGCGACCAGCCGGATCATGCTGCGCCGATCGGGGACGATGATCCCGCTGACCGGCCCGCCCGCCCAATTGACCTTCGCGTTCGGGTTCTTCGACCAGCCGACCTCGACGCTCATCCCTGGGCCTTCGGCGCCGGTCGTGCAATCGACGATCTGGACGTAGCCAGTCTCGCCCCGACGGTTCTCGCCGGCGACGGCGCGCTTGCCGACCGGCCGCAGGCAGACTCCGGTCGCGTGGCGGAACAGCGGCAGCGCGTCCTTGTCCGGCATCACCGTCGGCCAGGCGATCGGCGGCCGCTGCTCGGCATGGCGGAATTTGGCGAGCAGCCCTGCCTTCCACTGGGCGCGCTGGAGCTGCCACACGCCGAGCGCGATCATCGCGGCGACCGCAAGCGCGACGACGGCCGTCGCGAAGAGGGGCAATCGGCGGGTCATCGGGTCATCCCTCCCCTGCCGCTCGCGCGAAGGAGGTCGCTAGCCGTGGACCGGCGCGCCCCAGCCGCCCCACACGTAGATCGACGTGAACAGGAACAGCCACACGACGTCGACGAAGTGCCAGTACCAGGCCGCGGCCTCGAAGCCGAAATGCTGGCGCGGCGTGAAGTCCCCGGCCCGCGCGCGCAAATAGCAGACGATCAGGAAGATCGTCCCGACGATCACGTGGAACCCGTGGAAGCCGGTCGCCATGAAGAAGGTCGCGCCATAGATATTGCCTTTGAAGGCGAACGGCGCGTGGGCATATTCGTAGGCCTGGATGCTGGTGAACAACAGGCCGAGCCCGATCGTCAGCAGAAGCCCGAGCTTGAGGCCGTGGCGGTCGCCGTGAATCAGGCTGTGGTGCGCCCAGGTGACCGTCGTTCCCGAGCACAGCAGGATCAGCGTGTTGAGCAGCGGGAAGCCCCACGGGTTCAACACTTCGATGCCCTTGGGCGGCCACTGGCCGCCGACGGCGTCGACCGCCGACGGGAACAGCGAGCTGTCGAAGAACGCCCAGAACCAGGCGAGGAAGAACATCACCTCCGAGGCAATGAACAGGATCATCCCGTAGCGCAGGTGCAGCTGGACGACCGGCGTGTGATAGCCGGTGTGCGCCTCGTCGATCGTGTTCCGCCACCAGCTGATCATGGTCACGATCACGCCGAGGAACCCGAGCAGCATGAGCGGCACGCCGTACCGGTTCTCGTGGAACCACAGCACCGCGCCGCTGAACAGGATCCCGCCCGAGATCGCGCCGATCAGCGGCCACGGATCGGGGTCAACCAGATGATAATCGTGGTTCTTGGTCGCGGCCATGTTCTGCGCAATCCCTCGTTTCATTGCGGGCTCTAGCGAGCCCATTCGCGATTATCCAGCGGGGTAGAAGGTGTAGCTGAGCGTGATCTCGTCGACGCTTTTGGTGTCCGGGTCCTGCTCGATCTTGGGATCGACGAAGAACACCACCGGCATATCGACGCTCTCGCCGGCCTTGAGCGTCTGCTCGGTAAAGCAGAAGCATTCGATCTTCTTGAAATATTTGCCGACCCGGTCGGGGCTGACGTTGAACACCGCCTGGCCGGTGATCGTCCGCGCCGACAGGTTCTGCGCGTGGTAGAAGATTTGCGTTCGCGCTCCCGGCTTGACCCGGACCGTGGTCTGCTTGGGCTCGAACCGCCACGGCAGCCCCGGATGGACATTGGCGTCGAACCGGACGCCAACCTGGCCGGCGACGGCGCCCGGGGCTTCCTCAGCGCGAAGCGGGGTGCCGCCGAAGCCGGTCGCTTCGCAGAACATCCGGAACAACGGCACCGAGGCGAAGGCGAGGCCGATCATCGCCGCGACGATCGCCGCCATGATCAGCGCGGTCCTGGCGTTCTTCCTCTCGGCGATGGTCGTCACCAGTTCATCCCCGTCTTGGCGAGCGTGATGAAGAACAGCAGCACGACGAACCCGCCGAGCAGCCAGGCCGTGATCCGCGCCCGGTCGCGCTGGCGCCGCACGATCTCGTCCTCCTGCCTCGGCATCAGCCGATCCATCGGTCGGCGACGAGCACCGCGAACAGCGCGAACAAATAGAAGATCGAATAAGCGAACAGATGCTTCTCCGGCCCCATTCGCGCCGCCTCGGTCGCGCGGTTGGCGGCCACCCGCGCGGCGAGCACCACGAACACCAGGCTGAGCACCGCGGCGGACAGGCCGTAAGCGGCGCCGGTCAGGCCGAGCGGCCACGGCGCCACCGCGGCGGCGGCCATCGGCAGGCTGTAGAGGAAGATCTGCCGGCGCGTCGTCGCCACGCCCGCGACGACAGGAAGCATCGGGATTCCGGCGGCGGCATAATCGGACCGGACGAACAGCGACAGCGCCCAGAAGTGCGGCGGTGTCCACAGAAAGATGATCGCGAACAGCAGCAGCGGGAGGAGGGAGACGTGGCCCGTCGCTGCGACCCAGCCGATCACCGGCGGAAACGCTCCGGCGGCCCCGCCGATGACGATGTTCTGCGGAGTCCTGGGCTTCAGCCACACGGTATAGACCAGCACATAGAAGAGGATCGAGGCGGTGAGCAGCGTTGCCGCCAACCAGTTGGTGGCGAGGCCCATCAGGATCACCGAGAAAGCGCCAAGCCCGACCCCGAAATGCAGCGCCGACTGGCGGTCCATCCGGCCCGCGGGCAGCGGGCGGTTGGCCGTGCGGCGCATCTTGGCGTCGATGTCCGCCTCATACCATTGGTTGAGCGCGCCGCACGCGCCCGCGCCGAGCGCGATGCACAGGATCGCGGTGAAGCCGAGCACCAGCGGCGGCATCGCCGGCGCGGCGAGCAGGCCGCACAGGCCGGTGAACACCACCAGGCGCATCACGCCCGGCTTGGTCAGCGCGAGGATGTCGCGCCAGTCGGCCGGCAAGCCGACGGCCTCATGCTCGATCGTTGTGCTCGTCATTCCTTCAACAAATCGCGTCAATCGATCCGCGGCAGCGTTTCGTACTGGTGGAACGGCGGCGGGCTCGGCAGCGTCCACTCGAGCGTCGTCGCGCCTTCGCCCCACGGATTGGCCGGCGCCTTCTTGCCTGCGGCCAGCGACCAGATGAGGTTGACGAAGAACAGGGCCACGCCGGCGATCGTAATCATGTAGCCGTAAGTCGCGACCTGGTTCCACTCGGTGAACGCCGGCGTGTAGTCGGGGATGCGCCGCGGCATGCCGTCGAGTCCGAGGAAGTGCATCGGGAAGAAGATCACGTTCACCCCGATGAACATCAGGAAGAAATGGAGCTTGCCGAGCAGCTCGTTGTACATCCGGCCGCTCATCTTCGGAAACCAGTAATAGAAGCCGCCGAAGATGCCGAACACCGCGCCCAGGCTGAGCACGTAGTGGAAGTGCGCGACCACGTAATAGGTGTCGTGCATGTAATTATCGACCCCGCCGTTGGCGAGCACGACTCCGGTCACGCCGCCCACCGTGAACAGGAAGATGAAGCCGATCGCCCACAGCATCGGCGTCTCGAAGGTGATCGATCCGCCCCACATGGTCGCGATCCAGCTGAAGATTTTGACCCCGGTCGGAACGGCGATGATCATCGTCGCCGCGGTGAAGTACATCTTCTCGTCGACGCTCATGCCCGTGGTGAACATGTGGTGCGCCCAGACGACGAAGCCGATCACGCCGATCGCGACCATCGCATAGGCCATGCCGAGATAGCCGAACACTGGCTTGCGGCTGAAAGTCGCGACGATCTGGCTGACCATGCCGAAGGCGGGCAGGATCATGATGTACACCTCGGGGTGGCCGAAGAACCAGAACAGGTGCTGGTAAAGCACGACGTTGCCGCCGCCCGACGCGTCGAAGAACGTGGTGCCGAAATTGAGGTCGGTCAGCAGCATGGTGATCGCGCCGGCGAGCACCGGCATCGCGAGCAGCAGCAGGAAGGCGGTGACCAGCACCGACCACACGAACAGCGGCATCTTGTGCAGGGTCATGCCCGGCGCGCGCATGTTGAAGATGGTGGTGATGAAGTTGATCGCGCCGAGGATCGAGCTCGCGCCCGCGAGGTGCATCGAGAAGATCACCATGTCGACCGCCGGGCCGCTCGAGCCCGAGGTCGATAGCGGCGCGTAGATCGTCCATCCCGTGCCGGCGCCGAGGCCGGTCCCGCCGGAGACGAAGGTCGAACCCAGCAGCAACAGGAACGACGGGACCAGCAGCCAGAAGCTGATGTTGTTCATCCGCGGGAACGCCATGTCGGGCGCGCCGATCATCAGCGGCACGAACCAGTTGCCGAACCCGCCCATCATCGCCGGCATCACCATGAAGAAGATCATGATCAGCCCATGGGCTGTGATCAGCACGTTCCAGTGGTGAGTCCATTCGTCGAAGTTCGCGGTTCCCGCGCCGATCGGCCAGGCGTGATTGAGCACCTGGATGCCGGGCTCCATCAGCTCCCAGCGCATGATCCCCGAGATCGCGCCGCCGATGATCCCGGCGAAGATCGCGAAGATCAGATAGAGCGTGCCGATGTCCTTGTGGTTCGTGGACATGAACCAGCGGGTGAAGAACCCCGGCTTGTGGTCCGCGTCGTGGTGCGCGTCATGCGCTTCGTGCGGCTTCAAGTGCAGGGCGTCGGCGGTGGTGCTCATGGATACGCTTTCCGCTTTCTCAATTCTGGGCGGTCGAGGGCTGGTTGGTGGCCGCCTGCGGAATCGCGGTCCCGCTCGGCGCCTGCGGCGGCTGCGGCTGGGCAGCGGGCGGCGGTGAATTGGTCGGCGTCAGCTGCGTCGCCGCCGTGCTGTCGGGCGCGGCGGCTGGCGTCGCGCCGGGCATGTGCCCGCCCTTCGAGGCGATCCATTGCGCGAACTGCGCCGGCGGCACGACCTCGACCGCGATCGGCATGAAGCCGTGGCGCGCTCCGCACAGCTCCGAACACTGGCCGAAATAGACGCCCGGCCGGTCGACTTTGGCCCAGGTTTCGTGGAGCTGGCCGGGATTGGCGTCCTGCTTGATCCAGAAGGCCGGCACCGCGAAGCTGTGGATCACGTCGTCGGCGGTGATGATGAACTTGACCACCTTGCCCGCCGGAATCACCAGCCGCTCGTCGACCGCGAGCAAAGGCGGTCCGTCGGCGTCGGTGCGCGCGCGCTGGTTGGCCTGGCGCGTCGGGTCGTTCGCTTCCTTCAGCATGTAGCTGTCGAAGCTGACGCCATTGTCGGGCAGCTCGTAGCTCCAATACCATTGGTGGCCGGTGACCTTGACCGTGAGGTCGGCCGGCGGCGGCGTGTATTGGTGCCGCAGCAGCCGGATCGACGGAATCGCGATCGCGACCAGGATCAGTACCGGGACCAGAGTCCACACCACCTCGATCGCCGTGTTGTGCGAGTTGCGCGACGGTACCGGGTTGGCGCCGCGGCGGTAGCGAACGATCGACCACAGGAGCAGGCCAAGGACAATGACGCTGATGATCGCGCAAAGCGGGAGCAGCCAGACATTGTGGAAGCTCGCGGCTTCGCGGCCGATCGGCGTCACCTGCAGCTGGATGCCCTTGCGGCCGTCGGGCTCGCCGACGCCGGGCGTCGGGATCATGTGGCCGACGCTGCCCGGCACGACCGCCGGCTGCGCGGCGTCGGGCGCGCCGGGGTTCTGCGCGGTCCCGGCGGGCGGCGCGGCCACGTCGGCGGGCGCGGCGGCGGAGGTCTGGGCCGGGGCGGGCGCGCTTGGCGGGGTTTGGGCCGCCGCCGGTGTAAGCCCGGCCGCGGCCAAGGCGATCGCCCATCCAATCAGTCTCATCTTCACCCCGGGTGACGTGGTTTGGGACTGGAGGCGCGGAGCTGCGCCTCCCGGTTTGAGGCCCCTATAGGCGCGGCTTCCCCGAGCCTCAAGGTCGAGTTCTCCACTGTTGAAGCGGCGGTTCCCGCCGCCTATTGCGCACCGGCCCGAAGCAAGCGGAGCGCCAATGACCGAGGACGAAATCCTGGCGGAATTCCGCGCGGCCGATGCGCTGCTCGAGGGGCATTTCATCCTTTCGTCGGGGCTTCGCAGCCCCAAATATCTGCAATGCGCCCGCGTACTGATGGATCCGAAGCGCGCCGAGCTGCTGGCGCAGGCGCTCGCGGCGAAGCTCCCGGCCGAGCTCCGCGATCGCATCGAGGCCGTCGTCTCGCCGGCGATGGGCGGCGTCGTCATCGGCCATGAGATGGGCCGGGCGCTGGGGCGTCCGGCGATGTTCGTCGAGCGGCCGCACGGCACGTTCGAGCTGCGCCGCGGCTTCCGCCTCGATCGCGGCACGACGGTGCTGATGGTCGAGGACGTGGTGACCACCGGCCTGTCGTCGCGCGAGGCGATCGCGGCGGTGCGCGCGGCGGGCGCCGACGTCGTCGCCGAAGCCGCGCTGGTCGACCGCTCCGGCGGGACCGCCGACCTCGGCGTTCCCTTCTATCCGCTGATCCGGATCGACGTTCCGACCTTCGCGGCGAGCGCGGTTCCGCCCGAGCTTGCGGCGATACCCGCGACCAAGCCCGGGAGCCGCGCCGAATCGTGATCGGACCGCTGATCGGCCTGTTCTTCGGGTTCCTGTGGCTGCTCGTCGGCGCGAGCGCGGCGGGCGCGGCGACGATCCCGATCATGGTTGCGGGAGTCTTTGTTTTCGCCCTGGCCGCCTGGCGAGTGGTGCGGCGCGGCGGCCGGCGCGGACGCTTCCATCGCGGCTATTATGCCGCGGCGGTCGTGCTCGAGGTCGCGGCGATCATGGCGGCGCAGGCGTGGCTCGCCGCGCACGGCCGCGACTATCTCTTGTTTCCCGTCGTCGGCGTGATCGTCGGACTGCATTTCATCGGGCTGTGGCTCGCCAGCAGCGACCGGCGCTTCCTGTGGCTGACCGGCGGGCTGGTCGCGATCAACGGCGCGGCGCTGCTGCTCCCGCTGTCACACGCCGGGCGGGTGATGCTGTCGGGGTTCGGCTCGGCGGCCGCGCTGCTCGCGGCGGCATCGGCATGAGCCGCCGGCTGCGCCTCGGCGTCAACATCGACCATGTCGCCACCATCCGCAACGCGCGCGGGGGCGACCATCCCGATCCCGTTCGCGCCGCTCACATCGCCGCCGACGCAGGCGCCGACGGCATCACCGCCCACCTGCGCGAGGACCGACGCCACATCACCGACGAGGACATCGACCGTCTGATGGCCGAGATCGACCTGCCGCTGAATCTCGAGATGGCGGCGACCGAGGAGATGCTGGCGATCGCGCTTCGCCACAAGCCGCACGCCGCCTGCATCGTGCCCGAGAAACGTGAGGAGCGCACGACCGAAGGCGGGCTGGATGCGGCGGGCCAGCACAACCACCTGGCCTATTATGTCCAAAGCCTGAGCGCCGCGAACATCAGGGTCAGCCTGTTCATCGAGCCGACCGAGGAACAGATCGCCGCCGCGCTCCGCCTCGGAGCGCCCGTCGTCGAGTTCCACACCGGCCGCTACGCCCATGTCGACGGCGAAGCCCGCGCGGCCAAGCTCAAGCGCATCGCCGACTGCGCGGCGCTCGCGGTCAAGAACGGCATCGAGCCCCACGCCGGCCACGGCCTCACGTTCGACAACGTCATCCCCGTCGCCGCCATCCCCCAGCTCGCCGAGCTCAACATCGGCCATTTCCTGGTCGGCGAGGCGATCTTCACCGGCCTCGACGCCAGCGTGAGGCGGATGCGCGCGCTGATGGACGAAGCGCGGTGATAACCCCTCTACCGCCTTGCGGGAGAGGGAGGGGCCCATTCCCGCGAAAGCGGGGATGGGAGGGTGAGGGTGTGTCGGGCGAAGGTGCACCAGCCCTCACCCTTCCGGCGCTTCGCGCCTCCCTCCCTCTCCCGCGAGCGGGAGAGGGGAGATGATTCTCGGCATCGGCTCCGACCTGTGCAACATCGAGCGCATTCAGAAGTCGCTCGACCGCTGGGGCGACAGGTTCCTCCGCCGGGTCTTCACCGAGGTCGAGCGCGCCAAGGCGGCATCGCGCCCGCACACCCGCGCTGGCACC
>DASTID010000170.1:0-6672 GCA_035717905.1 Sphingomicrobium sp.
GCGACGATCTCGGGCAGCCGGCCGCTGCCGCGCGCTTCGGCGAGGATGCGCAGGCCTTCGGCGAGGAACAGCCCTTCGGCGCGCCGCGCCTTCTTGTCGCGCAGCGAGCGCAGCCGCTTGACCGTCGCGTTCGAGAAAGCGGTGACCTGACGGGGCATTGATCCTCGTGCTTCGAGACGGCACTTCGCTGCGCTGCGCTTGCTCAGTGCCTCCTCAGCATGAGCGGTTCAAGTTCTGCCCGCTCATCCTGAGGAGCCGCTGAGCGCAGCCGAAGCGGCGTCTCGAAGGATCACTCTTCCCCGAACCGCTCCTCGACGAGCGCGACGAGCTTGTCGAGCGCCTGCTCGGCATGCGCGCCGTCGACGTGGATGATTATCGCGTCGCCCATCGCCGCGCCGAGCATCATCAGCCCCATGATCGACGTCCCGCACACCCGGCTGCCGTCCTTCTCGACCTCGATTACGGCGTCGAGCTGGCTTGTGAGGTTGACGAACTTGGCGCTCGCCCGCGCGTGGAGGCCGCGCTTGTTGCCGACGCGGACCTCGCGGCTGACTGACGTCAAGCGGCCGCTTCCCCGAGGATTTCGCTGGCGACCGAGATATATTTGCGGCCCGCCTCGCGCGCCGCGGCGACGGCGGCGTGGACCGGCATCACCTTGCGCGCGCCCTCGAGCCGGATCAGCATCGGCAGGTTGACCCCGGCGATCACCTCGATGTTCTCGCTCTTCATCAGGCTGATCGCGAGGTTGGAGGGTGTGCCGCCGAACAAGTCGGTGAGGATGATCACGCCCTGGCCCTGCTCGACCCGGCCGATCGCCTCGGCGATGTCCTTGCGCCGCGCTTCCATGTCGTCGTCGGGGCCGATGCAGATCGCCTCCATCGCCTCCTGCGGGCCGACGACATGCTCCATCGCGGTGATGAACTCGGCCGCGAGCCGGCCGTGAGTCACCAGCACCAATCCAATCATTCGCTCAACTCGCCTGTCTCAGCTTCGTGCCCCGGGCCGGCCTCGATGGTGTCGCTCGGCGGCGAGGCCAGGTCGCGATGCCGAACATTGGGAGAAAAGCCGGAGCGGCGCAACCGCTCGGCCATCTCGTTCGCCGCCGCGACCGACCGGTGGCGTCCCCCGGTGCAGCCGAACGCGACGGCAACGTAACTTTTGCCGGCGGCCCAGTAGCGGGGAATCCAGTCGATGAGAAGCGCCTCGACCCGGTCGAGCGCCTCGGCCCACCCCGCACAGTCGGCGAGGTAGGCGCGGACCGCCTCGTCGTTGCCGGTCAGCGGGCGCAGCTCCTCGACCCAGTGCGGGTTGGGCAGGAAGCGCAGGTCGAACACCAGGTCGGCGGTGCGCGAGATGCCGCGCGCGAAGGCGAATGAGGCGATGGTCAGCACCGGCTGGTCGGAATCCCCGCCGTAGCGGCGGTGCAGCTCGTCGCGGAGCTCGGCGGGCTTGAGGTCGGTTGTGTCGATGATGCTGTCGGCGGCGCTGCGCAGCGGCGCGGTCAGCCGGCGCTCGCGGGCGATCCCGTCCTCGGCGGGCCGGTCGGGCGCGAGCGGGTGCCGCCGCCGCGTTTCGTCATATCGGCGGATCAGCTCGCCGCCCGAGCAATCGAGATAGAGGATTTCGGGCGTGACCCCGTCGATTGAGCGGATCAGCTCGGGCAGCGCCTCGGCGTCGAAGCCGCGGCTGCGGGCGTCCATCCCGACCGCCGCCGGGACGACGCGGCACTCGCCCGCCGCGTGCACGAACTGGGACAATAGGTCGGCGGGCAAATTGTCGACGACCTCCCAGCCGAGATCCTCGAGCGCGTCGAGAACGGTCGACTTGCCCGCCCCGGACATTCCGGTGACGAGCAGGAGGCGCGGCGGGCGCCTCGCCGCGGTCACGAGAGCTTGAGACCCATTCGGTCCAGCGCGAGCGCCACCTTGGAGGCCGCGGAGGCGGTCATCGCGTCGATGCTGATCAGCGGCACGGCGACGCCGAGCAGCTGGCGTTCGCGGTCGTCATCGGGCAGCCGCTCGATGTCGGTCCTGAGCTCGACGATGAGCGCGACGGGGACGTCGGTCAGCGCGTCCATCTCGACGATCCCGATCCCGCGGATTTCAAGCTTGCCGGCGATATTCGGTGGCGCCGTGGCGAGCAATCGGTCGCCCTGCTTGCGGACGATGGTGCGGTCGTCGCTGACGAGGGCGAAGCCGCGGTCGAGCATCCGCAGCGCGAGGTCCGACTTGCCGGCGCCCGAGGGGCCCGTGATCAGAACGGCGCGGCCATCGCTTGCGACCGTGCTCGCGTGGACGGTCTCGGTTGACAGCCGCGGTCCGGATCCGGCGCCTGTCTGGTTCACGGGCGGTCCGCCGCGGGAAGCCGGATCGTGAAGCGCGCGCCCGATGGCGCGTCGTCGCGGTCCTGCACGTCGATCTCCCCGTCATGACCTTCGACAATCGCCCGGGCGATCGCAAGGCCCAGCCCCGAATGCCGGCCGAAGCCCTCGCCCTCCGGCCTGACCGAGTGGAAGCGGTTGAAGATGGCTTCGCGCGCCTCGACCGGAACCCCGGGGCCTTCGTCCTCGATGCGGATGCGGACTTCGTCGCCGATCCGCGCCGCGGCGATCTCGACCAGCCCCCCCGGCGGGGAGAAGCTCACGGCGTTGTCGAGGATGTTGTTGATCGCGCGGGCCAGGCGGTCGGGCTTGCCCATGACCACGGCGCTGGCCTTGCGCGGCCGGGCGAAGGCGATTCGCGCGTCGCCCATCTCGCGCCGGCTCTCCCAGCTCGACACGAGCTGCTCGATCAGTGGTCCGAAATCGACCCGCTCGAACTTGGCGCGGGCAAGCTCGGCATCGGTGCGCGCCGCTTCGCTGATGTCGTTGATCAGCCGATCGAGCCGCACCACGTCGTCGCGCGCGATCGCCGCCAGTTTCTGGCGCAGCGCCGGATCCTCGACCCGGTCGAGCCCGTCCATCGCCGAGCGCAGCGACGCGAGCGGGTTCTTGAGTTCGTGCGTCACGTCGGCCGCGAACGCCTCGATATTGTCGATCCGCTGCCTGAGCGACTGGCTCATGTCGGATACTGCACGCGCAAGTAGGCCGATCTCGTCGGTGCGCGACGGGAGCCGCGGGACCCGGACTTCGCGCGACCGGCCAAGGCGCACGCGGTGCGCGGCGACGGCGAGGCGCCGCAGCGGTCGGACGATGGTTCGCGCGAGGAAAATCGAGACGAACACCGACAGCGCGATGACCACCCCCATGGCGACAACGATCAGCGTGCGCTGCTTGCGCACGGTCCGCGTGAACGCGCGGTCGTTGTCGGTCGCGAACAGGACGCCGGCATTGACCGGCACCGCCGCCGAGATGACCGGAGTCATGTCGGGGGCGTTGCGGACGTTGGTCACGGCTTTCCCGGTCGCGCGCGCGGTCATCGCCTCGGGCCAGGCCTGGATGCGGTCGACGCGCGGCTCGGCGAAGTCGGCGAGCTGGGGAGCGCCAACCAAGGTGTTGAAGCCGCGGTCGAGCGCACGCGCGGCATCCTTGGTCCACTTCTGCGTGCTCGGGTCGCGCAGCTCATAGGTCGGGCCGGTCATTCGCCAGCTGTCGATCTGCAGCCGGCCGTCGCCGCCGTAGAGCCGGAACCGGTCGCCGGTCGAGGTCGACACTGCCGCCAGCACGGCCGGCCATTCGGCGCGCGGGACATGGCCGAGCGCGGCCGCGGCGGTCGTCGCCTCGATCCTCGTCTGCCGCGTTCGCTCCTTGCTCAGCCGGTTGCGGAACACGTCGAGGTAAAGCGTGCTCAGCGCGACCAGCGTCAGGGTCAGGATGTTGACCGCGAGGATGCGGTAGCTGAGCGACCATCGCCGCGACCAACTGAGCCTCAGGTCGGGCTCCTCACTGCTCGTCGAATCGGTATCCGACGCCATAGAGGGTTTCGATTGCATCGAACTCGGCGTCGACCTGGCGGAACTTGCGCCGGATGCGCTTGATGTGGCTGTCGATGGTGCGGTCGTCGACATAGATGTCGTCATTATAGGCAACATCGAGCAATTGGTTGCGGTTTTTCACGACGCCCGGCCGCTGCGCCAGAGTTTCGAGGATGAGGAACTCGGTCACGGTCAGGCTGACGTCCTTGCCGTCCCACGCGACCTTGTGCCGCGCCGGGTCCATCACGAGCCGGCCGCGCTCGATCAACGCCTGCTCGGGCTCGTCCTGCGCCGCCGCCGCTTCGCCGCGGGCCAGCTCCTGGCGGCGGAGGATCGCCTTGATCCGGGCGATCAGCAGCCGCTGCGAAAATGGCTTGGCGATATAGTCGTCAGCGCCCATCGCGAGGCCCAGCGCTTCGTCGAGCTCGTCGTCCTTCGAAGTGAGGAAGATGACCGGCATCGCGCTGAACTCGCGCAGCCGACGGAGCAGCTCCATGCCGTCCATTCCCGGCATCTTGATGTCGAACACGCCGAGCTCGGGCGGGTTGTCGGCGATCGCCTTCAGCGCCGTCGCGCCGTCCGTATAGACACGGGTCACGAACCCCTCGGCCTGAAGCGCGATCGAAACCGAGGTCAGGATGTTGCGGTCGTCGTCGACCAGCGCGATCACATGGCTCATCGGCCTCTTCCACAAATTGCTGCCGGCGACGCGAGGCGGCTTAGCCAGCGTGCGGAGCCGACACAAGCAGCGCCGGCGCGCTTTGACCGCGCAACCATTTCCGGCCTATAGGCGCTCTGATAGTACAGCGGCGGCAGGCCTGACCGGTCGCCGCCGTTTTTGGCATTTTTGGGAAAGGAAAAGCCGAGCGTGACCGAGCGGGTTCCAAGTAGCGGGCTGGATGCGCAGGGCATCGCGACCGGCGCGGAAATATTCTGGAATCTGACCACCGCGCCGCTGGTCGAGCATGCCGTGCGCCGCGGCGAGGGCGTGCTCGCCAAGGACGGACCATTGGCGGTCCGCACCGGCAAGCACACCGGCCGAAGCGCGCAGGACAAGTTCACCGTCAAGGACGCGCTGACCGAGAACGTCATCTGGTGGAACAACGGCAACAAGCCGATGGACCCGGCGGCGTTCGAGCGGCTGCACGAGGACTTCCTGATCGCGCTCGCCGACAAGGACCAGCTCTACGTCGCCGACCTTTATGGTGGCTCGCAGTCCGAGCATCGCGTGCGGGTGCGGGTCGTCAACGAGCTCGCCTGGCACAACCTGTTCATCCGCACGCTGCTAGTCCGGCCCGAAGCGGCCGAGCTGCCCGGCTTCGTGCCCGAGTTCACGATGATCGACCTGCCGAGCTTCCGCGCCGATCCGGAGCGGCACGGCTGCCGCAGCGAGACGGTGGTGGCGGTCAACTTCTCGAAAAAGCTGATCCTGATCGGCGGCACGTCATACGCCGGCGAGATGAAGAAGTCGGTGTTCGGCCTGCTCAATTTCCTCCTGCCGCCGCAGGGCATCATGCCGATGCACTGCTCGGCGAACATCGGGCCCGACGGCGACACCGCGATCTTCTTCGGCCTCAGCGGCACCGGCAAGACGACCTTGTCGGCCGACCCCAACCGAACGCTGATCGGCGACGACGAGCATGGCTGGTCGGACACCGCGGTCTTCAATTTCGAGGGCGGCTGCTACGCCAAGATGATCCGCCTGTCGGCCGAGTCCGAGCCCGAGATTTACGCGACGACGAAGCGGTTCGGCACGGTGCTGGAGAATGTCGTGATCGATCCCGTCACGCGCGAGCTCGACCTCGACGACGCGACCTTCGCCGAGAATAGCCGCGGCGCCTATCCGATCGATTTCATCCCGAATTCGTCGGACCACAATCTCGGCCCGGTGCCGAAGAACGTCGTGATGCTGACCGCCGATGCGTTCGGCGTGCTTCCGCCGATCGCCAAGCTGACGCCCGAGCAGGCGATGTATCACTTCCTCTCGGGCTATACCGCCAAGGTCGCGGGCACCGAGATCGGCGTGACCGAGCCGCAGGCGACCTTCTCGACCTGCTTCGGCGCGCCGTTCATGCCGCGCCACCCGTCGGTCTACGGCAATTTGCTCAAGGAGCGGATCGCCAAAGGCGAGGTCGACTGCTGGCTGGTCAACACCGGCTGGACCGGCGGCAAATATGGCGTCGGCAAGCGCATGCCGATCAAGGAGACGCGCGCGCTGCTGAACGCGGCATTGGACGGCAGCCTGAAGACCGCCGAGTTCCGGCGCGATCCCAATTTCGGATTCCAGGTGCCGGTCGCCGTCCCCGGCGTCGACACCGCGATCCTCGACCCGCGCGCGACCTGGGCCAACCCCGACGAATATGACCGCACCGCGGGCAAGCTGGTCGAGCTGTTCGTGGAGAATTTCGGGCAATTCGCGGACCAGGTCGACGAGGGCGTCCGCCAGGCGGGCCCCCAAGCGAAGCAAGGCCAGGCGCAGCCGCAAGGCCACGCCCAGACCACCGCAGCTTAGGCCCGGCATCGGTCGGGCCCTTCGAGGACCCGATCCGATGACCGAATACCGACCCAGATTTTTCACTTGCCGCGCCGACATCGCGCGGATCGGCGAGGGCCTGCTCGCCTGCGACTTGCCGCGCGCCGACTGGACCCACGAGGCGCATCTCGCCGCGACCGCCTGGCTGCTGCTCGAGCGGCCCGACATCGAGGTCGACGCCGAGCTGCCCGGCATCATCCGCCGCTACAACGAGAGCGTCGGCGGCG
>DASTID010000171.1:0-3025 GCA_035717905.1 Sphingomicrobium sp.
AGCTTGCCGGGATGATCGACCGATGGAAGAACCGCGGCTGGACCCCGCGCGAGGTCGACGCCGGCGAGGCGGAAAGCTTCGGGCCCGGCCGGGGCCGCGAGCTTTACGCCGCCTACCAGGAGCGGTTGAAGACCCTGAACGCCTGCGACTTCGGCGATCTTTTGCTGCACATGCTCGTCATCTTCCGGACCCAGGCGGACGTGCTCGACGCCTATCGCGAACGCTTCAAATATATCCTCGTCGACGAATATCAGGACACCAACCAGGCGCAGTATGAATGGCTCAAGCTGATCGCCGAGCCGCGCCGCAACCTGTGCTGCGTCGGCGACGACGACCAGTCGATCTATTCGTGGCGCGGCGCGGAGGTCGCCAACATTCTTCGCTTCGAGCAGGATTTCCCCGGCGCGAAGATCATCCGGCTCGAGCAGAACTACCGGTCGACCTCGCACATCCTCGCCGCCGCCGACGGGCTGATCGCCCACAACGCCGGACGCCTCGGCAAGACTTTGTGGACCGACGCCGGCGACGGCGACAAGGTCCGAGTCATCGGCGTCTGGGACGGCCCCGAGGAGGCGCGGAGAGTCGGCGAGGAGATCGAGCGCCACGAAGCGTCCGGCAAGTCGCTCGACGACGTCGCCATCCTCGTCCGCGCCCAGTTCCAGACCCGCGAGTTCGAAGAGCGCTTCATCGCCATCGGCCTCGCCTATCAGATCATCGGCGGCTTCCGCTTCTACGAGCGCGCGGAGATCCGCGACGCGATCGCCTACCTGCGGCTGATCGTCCAGCCGGCCGACGACCTCGCGTTCGAGCGGATCATCAACACCCCCAAGCGCGGCCTCGGCGACAAGGCGGTCGCGGCGATCCACCGCCATGCCCGCGCCGCGCAGCTCCCGCTGCTGCTGGCCGCCGCGCAAATGCTCGACAGCGACGAGCTGACACCCCAGGCCCGCCGCAGTCTCGGCCGCTTCGTCGCGGACATTGCGCGATGGAGGGGAATGCACGAAGACTCCTCCCTGTCGCGCAGCGATGGGGAGGGGGACCGCTCGGCGCAGCCGAGTGGTGGAGGCGTCCCCCACCCCGAGCTCGCCCGCATCGTCTTGGAGGAATCGGGCTACACGGCGATGCTCCAGGCCGACCGCTCGGCCGAGGCCGCCGGCCGGCTCGAGAACCTCGCCGAGCTGACCCGCGCGATGGAGGAATATGAGACCCTCCAGGCGTTCCTGGAGCACGTCAGCCTCGTCATGGACAATGACGAAAACCGCCAGGGCGACAAGGTCACCATCATGACCATTCACGCCGCCAAGGGCCTCGAGTTCGATACGGTTTACCTCCCCGGTTGGGAGGAAGGCGTGTTCCCGTCGCAGCGGGCGATGGACGAGGGCGGCCTCGCCAGCCTCGAGGAAGAGCGTCGCCTCGCCTATGTCGCGATCACCCGCGCCCGGCGCAAATGCACCATCCTCCACGCCGCCAACCGCCGCATCTACGGCCAGTGGACGAGCTCGATCCCCTCGCGCTTCCTCGCCGAGCTGCCGAAGGACCAAATCGTCGAGGAAACGACGATGACCGGCGGCGAGAGCCTATGGCGCGCGCAATGGTCCGAGCGGTCCGACCCCTTCGCCCACGTCGCGCGCCCCTCGCGCGGCCCCGGCTGGCAAAGGGCGACGCGCCTCAGCCCCTCTCCCCGCGAAGCAGCGGGAGAGGGCGACTCGCGCTCCGGCGCGAGCGGGGTGAGGGCAAGCCGCTGGGGAAGCTCGCCGCCCTTGGAAGTAAAGGCCTCCGCCGTCAGCCTCGGCAACGCCGGCCGCACCGACCTTTCGCTCGGCCAGCGCGTCTTCCACGGCAAGTTCGGCTACGGCACCATCGCCGCGATCGAGGGCAACAAGCTCGAGATCGACTTCGAGCACGCCGGCCGCAAGAAGGTCCTCGACAGCTTCGTCAGCGCGGGTTGAGGCTTACCTCAGCGCTATTCCATGGGTCGAGCGATTACGCCGCCACCCGGTCCACCTCGATCTCGTCCTCATGCACCCGCGCTTCGGCCAGCTCGTGCGCGACCCGCATGCGCATCAGCGTTTCCGCCTTGAGCCCGAACGCCTTCTCGAAGCGGATCGCCATGTCCGCCGAAAGCCCGGCATTACCGTTGAGCAAATTGCTCATGTGCGGCCGCGATACGTGCAGCCGGTCCGCCGCCGCGGTGACGCTCAATCCCGCCGGCTCGACGATCTCCACGCGCAACCACGGGCCGGGATGGACCGCGAAGCTCGAATGCAGCTTGATGGCCATCAGTGATAATCCTCCAGGTCCATATCCTCGATCGCGTCGGCGGCGTTCACGCGAAATGTCATCCGCCAATTCCTGGTCACGAACAGCGACCACTCGCCTCTGCGGCCGCCTATCAGCTGGTGCGCCCCGAAGTTCGGCGGCACCCGCAATTCATCCGCAGTCTCGATCGCCTCGATGTAGGCAAACATTCGTCGCAAGCGATCGACTACTCCGCTCGGCAGACCTTTCGCTGACCCGGTTTCGGCGAAGCGACGCAGCGCCTTGTGCCGAATGCTCTCGATCTGCATCGGTCATCCAACTAACCGAGTGTGTGTATCCTGTCAAGCTACAAGCTACAGTCAATGGTGCACCGCGCTGGCCGGAGGTGTGCTCGATCGCGGGTTGATCTAAGCTCAGGCGTATGCCCGAAACCGTCCCCTCACCGGTCGTTCGCGAGAATTCCGGGCGCCATCGCTTCGAGATCGACCTCGGCGACGGCAGCCTGGCCATCGCCGACTATACGCTGCCCGAAGGCAAGATCATGTTCACCCACACCGCAGTGCCGCCGGCGCACGCGGGCCAAGGTCTCGGCACCGCGCTGATCCGCACGGCGCTTGCGGCGGCGCGCGAACGCGGGCTTCAGGTGATCCCGATCTGCCCGTTCTTCGCCGCTTATATCAAGCGCCACGCCGAGGAGCAGGACCTGCTCGACCCCGCTTATCGGACGATGCTCGGGCTCGACTGAACCCGGGCTCAGGCGTTGGTT
>DASTID010000172.1:0-3203 GCA_035717905.1 Sphingomicrobium sp.
CTCAGCTGGTGGTTGAGATCGAACGGATCCTGCCAATCGAACGGCAGGACGGCTGGCTCGGCCACGGGATTTCCTCGCTAGTGGATAGGGTTGGGACAGCCCTTAGCTGGGGCCTCGGGGAATCGCCAGTGACCGCCCCCGCGGAGTCCCGTTAGGAGACAAAAAATTGGCCGAAGTCCTTGACTGCATGGTGTTTTTCGGAGAGGCAGTCGCGCGCCGCGCGGCCAGCTTTTTACAGTGACCGGGACCCCCAGAAAATCGTAAAGCCACAGATGTGATCGAAAGCCTTCGCACCCAACCGGCAGTGATCAAGGCGGCGGCGGACGCGTGCCGGCGCCACTTCACCTATGCGATGCTGTTCAGCGCGCTGCTGAACCTGCTGTTCATCGCGCCGATGCTGTACATGCTGCAGGTCTACGACCGGGTCATCCCGACGGCCGGCGGAATGACCCTGCTGTTCCTGACCCTGGTGCTCGTATTCGCGCTGATCACGCTGTCGCTGCTCGACGCGATCCGCTCGCGGCTGCTGGTCCGGGCGAGCGTTCGGCTCGATCGCGTGCTGTCGGGCGCGATCCTCGACGCGACGCTCGCGCGTCCGGAGCTCGGCACCCAGCGCATCGCCAAGCAGGCGCTGCGCGAGTTCGACGTGTTGCGGCAGACGCTCACCGGCCCGGTGATGGTCGGCGTGTTCGATGCGCCGTGGATCCCGGTCTACATCATCATCGCCGCGCTGATTCATCCGTGGGTCGGGCTTCTCGCGCTGCTCGGCGCGGCGCTCAGCGTGTTCCTGGCGTGGCGCAACGAGCGCGCGACCAATGTTCCGCTCAAGCACGCCAACGAGGCCGCCGGCCGCGCCTATGCCGCATTCGAGTTCACGGTCGCCTCGGCCGAGGTCGTGCGGGCGCTCGGCCTGCGCCGCGCTCTGGTCAGCGGCCATTTGCACGATCGTCATTCGATGATGGACCTGCAGACCGGGGCCAGCCTCGATTCGAGCCGGCTGACCGCTCTGTCCAAATTCCTCAGGCTGACGCTCCAGTCGATTGCGCTCGGGCTCGGCGCACTGCTCGCCATCGATGGCAAGGTCAGTCCGGGCGCGGTGTTCGCCTCGTCCTTCATCGTCGGCCGGGCGCTCGCGCCGATCGATCAAATGGTCGGCGGCTGGAAGAACATCGTCCAGGCGCTCGGGGCTTATCAGGCGCTGCGCGAGCTGTTCCGGGAGACTCCCGCCGACATCGCGGTGACCCGCCTGCCGCCGCCCGAAGGCCGGCTCGAGGTCGACAGCCTGACCGTTCTCGATCCCACCAACCGGGTGATCCTCGGCAACCTCGGCTTCAAGGTCGAGACCGGCGAGATGATCGCCATCGTCGGGCCGAGCGGGGCCGGCAAGTCGACGCTCGCGCGCGCGCTGGCCGGGGCCGTCCTCCCGGCGCGCGGCGTGATCCGCTTCGACGGCGCCGACCAGCGCAACTGGGATCCCGAGATCCTCGCCGAGCATGTCGGCTACATGCCGCAGGAGCCGTCGCTGTTCGCGGGGACGATCAAGGAGAACATCGCCCGGTTCAGCAACCGGATCGAGCAGGATGAAGCGGCGATCGACGAGGCTGTCGTCGCGGCCGCGAAGGTGGCCGGCGCGCACGAGCTGATCCTGCATCTGCCCGGCGGCTACGACTATATGCTCGGGCTCGGCGGGCGCGGGCTCTCGGTCGGCCAGTCGCAGCGCGTGTCGCTCGCCCGGGCGCTGTTCCGCGATCCGCAATATCTGATCCTCGACGAGCCCAATTCGAATCTCGACGCCGAAGGCGACCAGCAGCTGGTCCGCACGCTCGAGGAAATGAAGAAGCGCGGGCGAACCATCCTGATCGTCGCCCATCGCCTCAGCGTTCTGCCGATCGTCGACCGGTTGATGGTGATCCAGGAGGGGCGCCTCGCGATGTTCGGCCCGCGCGACCAGGTGCTTCGCCAGATCGCGCCGCCGCCGCCGGCCACGCGCATCGTCAGCGGAGGCAAAGGCAGCTCATGAACTCGGTCGTCACCCATGATCTTCCGGCGACCGTCGCGCGGCCCTGGCTGGCGCCGCCCGCCGGCGGCCGCGACGACCCGTCTCCGGAAATCCGCGTGGGCGCCATCATCGCGGTGGTGTTTTTCGTGCTGTTCCTCGGATGGGCGGCCTTCGCCCGGCTCGACGCCGCCGCGGTCGCGCCAGGCCGGCTGGTCGTCTCCGGCCAGCGGCAGACCGTGCAGCACCGCGAAGGCGGCGTCGTCTCGGAAATCCTCGTCAAGGAAGGATCGAAGGTCCAGCGCGGGCAGGTTCTGATCCGCCTCGCCGGCGCCGACGTGCGGGCCCAGGAGAAGGCACTATCGGGACAGGCGATCGGGCTGCTTGCACAGCGGGCGCGGCTCTATGCCGAGCAGGCCGGGCAAAGCACCATCACGCCGCCGCCCGAATTCGCTCAGCTCGCGCCCGAGGACCGGCCGGCGGCCGCCGAGGCGCTTAAGATTCAGCAGGGGCAGCTGCGGACCCGCGCGGCGGTCCTGGCCGCGCAGCGCGGCGCGCTCGGCGAACGGGTCGGCCAGGCGGGCAACCAGGGACAGGGTTACACCCGCCAGCTGGCGTCGATCAACGAGCAGCTGAAACTCATTGAAGACGAGCTGGGCGGGATGCGCGAAGCCGCCGCCAAGGGGTTCGTGTCGCAGAACAGGATTCGCGCGCTCGAGCGCGCCAAGGCCGATCTCGAGGGCCAGCGCGGCCAATATATGGCGACGATCGCCCAGTCAGCCGGCCAGGCGAGCGAGAGCCGACTGGAGTCGCTCGAGGCGCGAAGCAATTATCTGGAGCGCATCGCGAGCGAGCTGCGCGAGGTCGAAGCCAGCCTCAACGACGTGCTGCCCAAGCTCAGCGCGGCCCGCGACCAGCTGGCCCGCACCGAGATCCGGGCGCCGGTCAGCGGCACCGTCGTCGGCCTGACGGTGTTCACGCGGGGAGGGGTAATCGAGCCCGGCCAGAAGCTGATGGACATCGTCCCCGACCGCGCTCCGCTGACCATCGAGGCGCGGGTTTCGCCCACCGACGGCGACGACGTGCACGCCGGACAGGAAGCGTTCGTCCACTTCGACGCGCTGCACGAGCGGACCTTGCCGGCGCTGAAAGGCGAGGTGACGCGGATGTCGGCCGACGCCTTCACCGACGAGAAGACCGGCGCCTC
>DASTID010000173.1:0-10635 GCA_035717905.1 Sphingomicrobium sp.
GTGCATCAGCCGGTGCTCGACCATCCACGCGGTGCAGTTCGGGCATTGGAAGCGGTGGCCGCAGTGGCGGCACAGGGTCAGCGGCGCGAAGCCGCGGCGGTTGAGGAACAGCAGCGACTGCTCGGCGCGCGCGAGATTGGCCTCGAGCTCGGCGACCAGCGTCGGCGCGAGCCAGCGCCCGCGCGGCGGCGGGTCCTTGGTCAGGTCGATGGCGGCGATCTCCGGCATGCTCGCCCCGGCGAAGCGGTGCGGCAGCGAGACTTCGCGGTAGCGGCCGATCTCGACCATGTGGCGGCTTTCGATCGGTGGGGTCGCGGTCGAGAGGATCACTGGGACGTCTTCGAACTTCGCGCGCATCACCGCCGTGTCGCGCGCGTGATATTGGACACCGTCTTCCTGCTTGAAGCTCGGCTCGTGGGCCTCGTCGACGACGATCAGCCCGAGCTTGGGATAGGGGAGGAATAACGCTGAACGGGCGCCGACGGTGACCTGTGCTTCGCCGCCGGCGATGCCGCGCCAGGCGCGCCGGCGCTGGGACGAGCGCAGGCCCGAATGCCAGGCGACCGGCGCGCAGCCGAAGCGCGCCTCGAATCGCCGCAAGAACGGCTCGGTCAGCGCGATTTCGGGAAGCAGCACCAGCGCCTGCTTCCCCTGTCGCAAGCATCCGGCGATCGCTTCGAAATAGACCTCGGTCTTGCCCGAGCCGGTGACGCCGTCGAGCAGTACGGGATCGAAGCCTTTGCCGATCGATGCGGCGAGCGTTGCGGACGCTTCGCGCTGATCCTGGTTCAGATCAGGCGGCGCATGGTCCGCGTCGGGAATCGCCAAGGGCCGGTCGGCATCGACTTCGATCGCTTCAAGTACGCCTGCGTTCACCAGCCCACGAAGGACCCCGTCGCTCACGGCCGCGTGGTCGGCGAGCTCGCGGATGGTGCCCTGGCGACCTTCGAGCTTGGCCAGCGCCTGCTCGCGCTGAGGGGTGAGGCGGTCGGGCACGAGGCCCGTCGGACGATATTCGGTGAGCTGTCGCGGGCTTTCGAGCGCGGCGGAGGAGGGCAGCACCATGCGCAGAACCGAAGCGAGCGGGCTCAGGTAATAATCGGCGGTCCACTCGCACAGCCGGCGCAGCGGCGCGGCGATCGGCGGGACGGCCATCACTTCGGCGAGCGGCCGAAGGCGGCTGTCGGGAACTTCGCTGGTCGGAAGCCGCTCCGCCTCCCATGCGACGCCGAGCAACTGGCGCGGGCCCAATGGCGCGACGACGACCGAGCCGGGCTTGACGGCCATACCGTCGGGAACGCGATAATCGAGCGGCCCGAGCGCGGCATTCAGAGTGACGACACGGACGCGCTGCATGCTCATTGGTGTCCGTCATTGCGAGGAGCGCAGCGACGAAGCAATCCAGCTATAGCCGAACTGGATTGCCGCGCCCCTTCGGGGCTCGCAATGACGGAGGGAGTCGCGATGATCGCACGACGCTGGCACGGCCGGGTCCCGGGAGCCAAAGCGGAAGAATATCTGAAGCTGATGCAGCAAGTCGGTCTCGCCGACTATCGCTCGACCGAGGGCAATCGCGGCGCCTGGTGCCTCCATCGGCGCGAGGGCGAGGTAGTCCACGTCGAGATGTTCACTTTGTGGGACGACCTCGATGCCATCCGCCGCTTCGCCGGCGGGGAGCTGACGAAGGCAAAATACTACGACTTCGACCCCGATTACCTCCTCGAGCTCGAGCCCGAGGTCACGCATTTCGAGGTGATCGAGCCGTGATCCTTCGAGACGCCGCTTCGACCTCGCTCAGCGGCTCCTCAGGATGAGCGGATCATAGCGGCCCGCTCGTCCTGAGGAGCGACTGACCGAACGCAGTGAGCCGAAGGCCCGTCTCGAAGGAGCTACTTCCCCCGCTTCTTCCTGTGCTTGTCGAAGTCGAGGACGGCGGAATCGTCGTCGCCCTGGAGCAGGCCGAGCCGACGCGCGACTTCCTGATAGGCTTCCTCGACCTGGCCGAGGTCCTGACGGAAGCGGTCCTTGTCGAGCTTGTGGTTGGTCTTGATGTCCCACAGCCGGCAGCCGTCGGGGCTGATCTCGTCGGCCAGGATGACGCGCGCAAAGTCGCCGTCCCATACGCGGCCGAACTCGAGCTTGAAGTCGATGAGGCGGATGCCGATCGCCGCGAACATGCCCGACAGGAAATCGTTCACCCGGATCGCCATGTCGGCGACATCGTTCATCTCGTCCTGGCTCGCCCAGCCGAAGCAGGCGATATGCTCGTCGGCGATCATCGGGTCGCCGAGCGCGTCGTCCTTGTAATAATATTCGATGATCGTCCGCGGCAGCTGCGTGCCTTCCTCGATCCCGAGGCGCTTGGACAGCGAGCCCGCGGCGACGTTCCGAACCACCACCTCGATCGGGATGATCTCGACCTGGCGGATCAGCTGCTCGCGCATGTTGACGCGGCGGATGAAGTGGGTGGGGACGCCGATCGTCGCCAACGAGGTGAAGATGTGCTCGGAGATGCGGTTGTTGATCACGCCCTTGCCGCTGATCGTGCCGCGCTTCTGCGCGTTGAAGGCGGTCGCGTCGTCCTTGAAATACTGGATCAGGGTGCCGGGCTCGGGACCCTCGTAAAGGATCTTGGCCTTGCCCTCATAGATCTGGCGGCGGCGGGACATTAATCTTCGCTTCACTCCGGTGGATGCGGGGAAGCGGGCCTATAGGCGAGGGGCGGGCCGCGTGCAATTTCCCGCCCCCCGCCTAACCGCAAGCGTCACCGGGCGGCGCCGCGCCTGGCGTTCCACGGCGCCGAATATTCGATCCGGTTCAGCGCGCCGAACGCGCCGTCGATGGTGCGTCCGAACTGAGCGAACGCGGTGCGCAGACCGTCGTGGAGCTCGGCCCGGCCGAGCTGGTAGGTGCGGTCGAAAATCTCGTCGACCATGGCGAACATCCTTTCCTTTCGGTTGCTCCGCTCAAAGGGCGAGCGGAAATGCGTCGATCAGGTCGTTGGCGGGCGTGAGCGCCCGCTCGACCGCGGCCAGCCGGCTTTCGGCATCGAGCGCGCGCCAGATGCGTCCGCTGGACCGCTGAGCCTGGACCCGGAGCTGCTGCTCCGCCGGTCCGTTTTCGATGAACACACGAGTGCTGAGGCCATTGACCATGGCGCGCCTCCTTTCCTGTTGTTTGGCCGCTGGCGACGGGGGCTGAGGGGAGGGGATCCGTTCGCCGCCAGCGGCTGAAAGCCTATTTATGAAAGCGGCCCTCGTTTCGCCAATCAAACGCTCGACTGGGGCTATAAACCAGACTTATAAGCCGGACCCATGCGACGCCTTCCTCCGCTGGCTGCCGTGCGGGCCTTCGAAGCCGCCGCCCGCACCGAGAATTTCACGGCCGCCGCGGCCGAGCTCGGCATGACCCAGGCGGCGGTGTCCTATCAGGTGAAGAGCCTCGAGGAACGGCTCGGCGCGCCGTTGTTCGTGCGCGAAAAAGGGCGCGTGCGGCTGACCCCGCTCGGCGCGCGGCTGCTCCCGGCGCTGTCGAGCGCGTTCGATTCGATCGAGCAGGCTTTCGCCAGCCACCGCGAGGAAGACGAATCGCTGCTGACGATCACCACCACCCACACCTTCGCCAATACGTGGCTGGCATGGCGGCTGGGCGCGTTCCAGATCGACCACCCCGAGCTGGCGGTGCGGATGACGACCAGCAACGAGCTGGTCGACCTGCGCTCGGGCGACGCCGACGTCGCGATCCGCGGCGGCAGGGGCGAGTGGGAGGGGCTCGAGCATCACGAATTGTTCAAGTCGAACTTCACGCCGATGGCGAGCCCGGCATGCATTGCCGAAGCCGAGGCCAAGTACGGGCGCCCCATCGAGGCGTCCGACCTGCTGTCGCAGCATCTGATCAACCCCAACGACGACTGGTGGCACCAGTGGTTCAGCGACAACGGCCTGCCGGCCGACGACGGCGTGTTCCGCCGTCCGGGCGTGCGGCTCGACAGCCAGGCGGACGAAGGCCATGCGGCCATGGCCGGCCAGGGTTTCGCTTTGCTGACCCCGCTGCTGTGGAAAGGGGACGTCGCCGCCGGCAGGCTGACGATCCCATTCCCCGACCGCGTGTCGACGCGGGCCTGGGCCTATTGGCTGGTCTATCCGACCGAGCGCAAGCTCCTGCCCAAGATCAAGCGCTTCCGCGAGTGGCTTCTGGGCGAGATGCAGCGTGCGGTCGACGATGCCGCCGGAGGGTGGCCGCAGCCGGTTGCGGCGGCCGCGGAGTAGCGCGCTTCCGACCGTGATGGCGCGCCGTAAATCACCGTAAATCCTTGGGAATCCTGGCGGTGGGTTTCGAGTCGCACGATCGTCGGGCCGCGCATCGGGGCTTCCGGCATAGTTAATTTTCGTTAACTATCATATGGTTAGCGAAATGGCTTGCACGGGTGCGGGAATCGGCGTCCGGGTCGACGAGCCGGGATGGCGAGTCCTGCGTTCGCAAACGGGCGGGGCGCCTTGGAAAAATCGGGCTTACACTTGTGCACCGCTGTGCTGCCGGCGACGCCGGGCCCGCTGCGCTGCGCGTGCGCCGTGCTGATCGCGGTGGCGACGCCGGCGCTGGCTGCTCCGCCGCCGGGCGCCGGCCCGCCGCAGGGTCTGGGCAGCGCCAACGGCTTCGGCGCCGGCGGCCTTCACGGGTTGTCGGCGTCACCGGCGGCGACCCACGGAAACGCATTCGGCAGAGCGGGCGCGCCGGGCCCGGCCGCGGGCTCGAGCGCATCGCCGCCAACCGCGGGGGCTAGCCGAACCGGCAACGCGTCGGCCGCCACTGGCGCAAACTCTCCGCCAGGCCTTGCCGCCGGCACGGATGCGCGGGCGGACGCGTCCGCGCCGGGCCAGGAAATCGCGCAATCCTCGCCGTCGCAGCTGGTGGCGGACGAAGGCACATTCGACATCGCCGCCACCCTCTCGCCGATTGCCGCGGTCGGGCACGGAGCCAGCGCCAGCGTCGCCGAATTGCTCGTTGCCGCGGGCTCGCTCGGCGCGGCGGACCGGGCGCGCGTCGACGGCGACACGATCGTGCTCGCCTCGGGCGCCGAGCCGACGAGCGCGGACAGCAACGGCAAGGTTCCGCCGGGCGATCCATGCGCGAAGGGCAACGGCAATCCGTGCAACGGCAACAACGGCAACGATGGCCACCAGGGAAATGTGCATCCCGCGTCTCCGCCGCCGCCTCCGCCGCCGCCTCCGCAGCCCCCGTCGCCGCCTCCAGCGCCGCCGCCGGCGCCACCACCGCCTCCGCCTCCGCCACCACCACCGCCGGGTCCCCCGCCCGCGCCGCCGCCGCCACAGATGGTCAGCGTCTATGTCCCGCTCCCGCCCGAGCCGGACCAGGAGGATGTCGAGGAGGATGTCATCTCACTCGACCTATTCGCCGACATCTCGCTCGACGGGGTCACCAGCGGCGCCGATTCGACGGCATGGGAGCCGATCCGGATCGATAAGGAAGACAGGAAGGAGCAGGATGAGGACGTTCTCGACATCGACCTCGGCAGCGACCAGCAGCCTGCCGGCGTGACCAGCGGGAACGACGACGTGAAGTCGAGCGAGCGGCGTTCGAAGCCGCACTGAGCGCGCTGGCCAGAGGCTCTCGACGGGCTCGGCACCGCCTTGCTAGGCAGCGGCGATGCCCGACCCCGACAACAGCTCCGTCATTGAGACGCCGTTCGACGCCGCGCTCAGCGAGCGCTACCTCGTCTATGCGCTGTCGACGATCACCGCGCGCTCGCTGCCCGACGTCCGCGACGGGCTGAAGCCGGTCCATCGCCGGATCCTGTGGGGCATGCGCCTGCTCCGCCTCGACCCCGCCGGGCCGTACAAGAAATGCGCGCGGATCGTCGGCGACGTGATGGGCAAATACCATCCGCACGGCAACCTCGCGCTGTACGACGCGCTGGTCCGCCTCGCTCAGCCGTTCGTGCTGCGCTACCCGCTGGTCGACGGCCAGGGCAATTTCGGCAACATCGACGGCGATAGCGCCGCGGCCGAACGCTATACCGAGGCGCGGCTGACCGCCGTCGCGACCCAGCTGATGGCCGGCCTCGACGAGGGCACGGTCGAATTCCGGCCGACCTACAATGGCGAGGAGGAGGAGCCCGAGGTCTTCCCCGGCCTGTTCCCCAATTTGCTCGCCAACGGCGCCAGCGGAATCGCGGTCGGCATGGCGACCTCGATCCCGCCGCACAATGCCGGCGAGCTGATCGCCGCCGCCCACCATCTGATCGACAATCCCAAGGCCGAGGACCGGGCGCTGCTCGAATGGGTCAAGGGCCCCGATTTCCCGACCGGCGGCGTGCTGGTCGACGACGAGGATACAATCGCGCGCGCCTATGTCAGCGGCCGCGGCGCGTTTCGGCTGCGCGCGCGGATCGCGGTCGAGCGCGAGAAGGGCGGCGGCTGGCACCTGCTGGTCAGCGAAATCCCGTATGGCGTCGCCAAGTCGAAGCTGATCGAGCAGATCGCCGAGCTGATCGCGAGCAAGAAGCTGCCGATCCTCGCAGACGTCAAGGACGAGAGCGACGAGGCTGTGCGGCTGGTCCTCGAGCCGCGCGCGCGCACCGTCGATCCCGACCTGCTGCTCGAGAGCCTGTACCGGCTGACCGACCTCGAGATCCGCTTCCCGCTGAACCTCAACGTCCTCGACGCCAGCCGCACGCCGGGCGTGATGAGCCTCAAGGAGGCGCTGCTCGCCTGGCTCGAGTTCCAGCTCGAGGTCCTGCTCAACCGCTCGCGCACCCGCATCGGCAAGATCGACGAGCGCGTCGAGCTGCTCGACGGCTTCCTGGTCGCCTTCCTCAACCTCGACCGGGTGATCGCGATCATCCGCACCGAGGACGAACCGAAGCCGGTGCTGATCGCCGAATTCTCCCTGTCCGAGCGCCAGGCCGAGGCGATTCTCAACATGCGCCTCAGGCAATTGCGCAGGCTCGAGGAGATGGAGATCGGCAAGGAGCGCGACGCGCTGGCCAAAGAGCGCGAGGAGCTCGACAAGCTCATCAATGACAGCGGTCGCCAGCGCCGGAAGCTCAAAAAGGACCTCGCCGCCGTCAAAGACAAGTTCGGCGACCCGCGCCGTACCCGGATCGAGGCGGCCGCGGTGACGCGCGAGATCGACTGGTCGGCGATGATCGAGAAGGAGCCGATCACCGTCATCCTGTCGCAGCGCGGCTGGATCCGGGCGATGAAGGGTCATGCCGCGCTCGACGAGGTGCCCGAGCTCAAGTGGCGCGAGGGCGACGGGCCGTTCATCCATTTCCATGCCCAGACCACCGACCGGCTGGCGCTGTTCGCCTCGAACGGGCGGGTTTACACGCTGGCCGGCGACAAGCTGCCCGGCGCGCGCGGCTTCGGCGAGCCGGTGCGCCTGTTCATCGACCTCGACGCCGAGGTCGATATCGTCCAGCTGCTCGCCGTCCGGCCCGACATGACATTGCTCGTTGCCTCGTCCGACGGGCGCGGCTTCGTCACCACGGGCGAGGCGATCCTCGCCGAGACGCGCAAGGGCAAGCAGCTGGTCAACCTGCGGTCCGGAGCGAGCGTGGCGGTGGTGCGGGCGGTCCCCGACGGCGCGGATGCGGTGGCGGTGATCGGCGAGAACCGCAAGATGCTGGTGTTCCCGCTGGCCGAATTACCCGAGCTCGGGCGCGGGCAAGGGGTCACGCTGCAGCGATACCGCGACGGCGGCTTGTCGGACGCGATCGCCTTTCCGCTCGCATCAGGGTTGAGCTGGGCGCTCGGCGGCGAGAGCGGCCGGACGCGCACCGAGAGCGACCTTTCCGCCTGGCGGGCCGCGCGCGGCGCCGCGGGCCGCATGCCGCCGGTCGGTTTCCCGCGCTCGAACAAGTTCGGCTGAGGCGTTAACCAACCCCGGTTAACAACGCGGTTCGTCGGCAAAAAGACACTCGGAATTAACCTCCCTCGCGGCATAGGCCGGGGGATGCAGGCTGCAGCTTCGCGCGCGCCGGCCGCCCAGCGGCCTCGGCGAGCGGAAAATTCTGGCGCAAAACCGCACCTTGCGACCGCGGACGATACCGGCTTGCTCGACGCCCTGCCGATCGCCGCGGCGATCGTCGAACGGGCCAAAGACAAGTCGCTGTGCGTCACCGCGCACAACAGCCGCTTCCTCGGCGCCGTCGAGCAGTCGAGCTGCACCTCGGTCGACTGGAACGATGCCGAATGCCTGCGGTCGGGGCCGATCGCCGAGCTGCTGAACGGGTTTTTCGACGGCACCGACCTCGCCGGGGAGCTCGACTTCCGCGACGGCGACGGGCTCGCCGCGCGCTTCCTGCGGGTCAAGCTGGCCCCGCTGCCCAAGCGCAACGGCGCCGCGGCGCGGTGCCTGCTCAGCCTGGTCGACCGCACGGTCGAGGTCCAGGCCGAGCGCACGCTGCGCGCCGAGATGCTGCGCGACAGCCTCACCGGCCTGCCCAACCGTCTCGCCTTCACCGAGGCGATCGAACAGGCCGGCGTAAAGGTCGCGCGCGACCTCGAGCATGCGGTGCTGGTGGTCGACATGCTGCGCTTCAGCCGGATAAACGAATCGATGGGCAGCCTGGCGGGCGACGAGCTGCTGATTACCTTCGCGCGCCGGCTGGTGCTCGCGCTGCGCGCCGGCGACGTGCTCGCCCGCACCGGCGGCAATGAATTCGGCGTGCTGGTGTCGCTGCGCCGCGGGGTCGAGGACGCGCTCAAGGCCGCCGAGCGCATTCAGCAGGTGATGGCCGCGCCGTTCAAACTCAGCGAGCTGGAGATCCGAGTCGAATGCGCGATCGGCGTCGCTTTGATGCACGCCGCTCAGGACCCCGAGGAGCTGTTCCGCAACGCCCAGTTCGCGGTCAAGCAGGCCAAGCTCGCCGGTAAGCCGCAGGTGTATGAGCCCAAGCAGGCGACCGAGGCGCGGCGCCGATTCTCGATCGAGACCGAGCTTCGCCGCGCGCTCGACAAGGACCAGCTCAAGCTGTTCTATCAGCCGCTGATCAACCTCAAATCGGGCGAGGTCGCGGGGTTCGAGGCGCTGGCGCGCTGGGACCACGAGGACCGCGGCGAAATCAGCCCGAGCGAGTTCATCCCGGTCGCCGAGGAATCGGGCCTGATCCTCCAGCTCGGCCGCTGGGCAATGGACAAGGCCGCGCAGACCCTCGCCGACTGGGACAAGGAAACGGGCGAGAAGCTGCCGCTCTACGTCGGCGTCAACCTGTCGGCGATCCAGGTCGCTCGCGACGACATTGCAGCCGTCGTCGCGAGCGCGCTGAAGTCGAGCGGCCTGACCGGGGACCGGCTGACGCTCGAGCTGACCGAAAGCGCGATCGTCCAGGACCCGGCGCGGGCGACGCGGGTGTTCGACGCCTTGAAGGCGCTCGACGCCACGGTCGCGATGGACGATTTCGGCACCGGCTACTCCAGCCTCGCCTATCTCCAGCGCCTGCCGATCGACGTCCTCAAGATCGACAAGAGCTTCGTCTCGGGGATGATGGTCGATCCCGACGCGGTGGCGATCGTGCGCGCGGTGCTCAGCCTCGCCGACGCGCTCGGCATGTCGACCACGGCCGAGGGGATCGAGACGGTCGAGCTGGCGACGACTCTGGCGACACTCGGCTGCGCCTCGGGCCAGGGCTTTTATTTCGCCAGGCCGCTCGAGGCCGAGGCCGCGCTCGACTATTGGAAGTCGCGCCGCCACTGAGCGGCGTATTGCCGGCCGCCGCTACCAGATAATGCCGTCGATCGGGTCGCCGCCGAGCAAGTCGAGCACGTGGACGTCGATCTCACCCGCCCCATAATTGCCGTCGAACACAACGGTGAAATCGGCGGTCGCGTCGCCGTCATTGTTGTAGAGGTTCAGAGTCGTCGTGTCCGATCCGGAATCGTAGGTCAGGGTCGCCTGGCCGTTGGCGTCGGTTGGGTCGCCCAGTTGCTCGACGTAATTCCATTGCTGGAGCCCATCGACTCCCGCGTTCGCGTCGAGCGCGGCAAAGACCAGGTCATCGCCGGCCGCTCGGCTGTAGTCGGTGATCCGGTCGACGTTCGATCCCGCCGAATCCGAGAAAGCGACATAGTCGAAATGATCCGCGCCGGCGCTGCCGGTCAGGACGTCCGATCCGGCGCCGCCGTTCACGGAGTCGTTTCCATTGCCGCCGTTCAGCGTGTCGCTGCCGTCGCCGCCGCGGAGGTCGTCGTCGCCATCGTCGCCGTTGACGAGGTCGTTGCCGCCGTCGCCGAACAGGCGGTCGTTGCCTCCGCCGCCGGAAATCTCGTCATCCCCTCCAAGGCCGTGGATCAGGTCCGCGACCTTCTTGCCGACCAGGATATCGTCACCCTCGGTCGGTCCCCTCGCCGGCTTGGCGGGCATGGCTCTTCTCCCAGTGCAGTGCACGACTCGAATAACCGCGAAATTTACTTTACATTAAACAGGTCCGGCATCCCCCATTTGGGGGACGTGCCCAAGGGACGGGCGGCTATGCTCGAGCAATTCAGCGCGACGATCGACAAGCTCTACGCCGCGGCTTCCGGATCGGTTTCGTGGGAAGAAGCGCTGCGCGCGATCGAGGACTATACCGGAAGCACCGGCGCGGTGCTGAACCTCGTGCCCAAGACCTCG
>DASTID010000174.1:0-5399 GCA_035717905.1 Sphingomicrobium sp.
CTCGCGCCGACCAGCGAGTGGGACACCGCCGCCGGCCATGCGCTGCTGCTGGCCGCGGGAGGCGTGGTCGACGGCCCGGGCGGCGGCCCGCTGCAATATGGCAAGACCGCGTTCCTGAACCGGGCGTTCGTGGCCACCGCGGGATGGGAGGCGCCGCGCCTCGATCCGTTCCTGGAGCCGTTCGCCGGCGGCGGCGACCTGCCGCGAGGAATCTAGTCGCGCTGCATGGATTTCGGAGTCGGCCAGGGCGCCGGGTCGACCCAGATCGACGCGGGCTCGCGGTGACGCGCGCCAAAGCCGCCGAACCGGAGGGCTTGCGCTTCGTTCAGCGCGGCTTCGATGCGGCCGTAAAGCTCCATCGCTTCGTGGCTTCCGCCAGCGCCAATCAGCCAGGTTAGCCGTTGCGCGTCCGACAGCGCGTCGGAAAGCTCCGCGAGCCAATGAGCGCGGCCCGCCGCGGACAATTCGCTCATCCCTCGGCGCACGCTCCACCCCCAATCGGTGAAGTGCTCCTTATGAGCCAGTTCATTGCTGCCGCGTTGGCACTAGGTCCATTGTGGAGCCGAAACCGTCTGACTTTTCTCCAGAATGCGCGTTATCATCCGCATGCTCGGTCCCGCATCTCATCCTGGGTCATGCCCTATGGACGCATATCTGACCGACCGAGACGTCGCTTATTGCGATTCGCCGCCAGCGCTGATTTTCGGTGACAGTCCCGCTGCGATTGCCCGCGCCGCGGCGACGATCCACCTTTCCGGTCTGCGCATCGGCGACCAATGCCTCGTCGAAGGTGCCGCCGACCGCATCGACGAGCAGGCGGCCGCCTCGCTGGTGTGGCTCGAGCTCGACGATGCGCCCAATTCGGACTCGCTTGCGCTGCTTCGGCGGATGAGCCGCGACGCCGCAGCAGGCCGCTATGCAGCAGTGGTGGCGGGCACCGCGGCCGAGATCGATTCCCTTGCCGCGGCGGTCGCCGAGCCGGCCGTCGAGATGATCATCGATGCCGACGCGAGCGATCGCGCCTCGGCAATCGCCATCGCCATGGCTAGCGGTCGTACGCCGTTGCGCCTGTCCGACGTTGCCGCCGACAAAAACGCCGCCCGCCTTCGTCAGCTGAGCGACGAGGTCAGCCGGATCGCGTCCACATTGGCGCGCTTGTCGAGCGGACCCGCCGGCGCTCCTGCAACTCCCGCGCCGGCCGTCGGCGATGACATTCCCGCGGTGTCGGTCGAGTCGGTGCGCTCGGTAATCCGCGCGCGGCGGCTTCGCGCCCGCTATTTCTCGGAGGAGCTGTTCGCCGATCCCGCCTGGGACATGTTGCTCGACCTGCTCCAGGCCGAAATCTCGCAGCTGCGCGTGCCCGTCTCGAGCCTGTGCATCGCCGCTGCTGTTCCGGCGACGACGGCGCTCCGCTGGCTGAAAACCATGGTGCGGCAAGGCCTGTTCGTCCGCCGCGCCGATCCCCACGACGGACGCCGCGTGTTCGTCGAGCTGTCGCCGCCGACCAGCAACGCCCTGCGCCGCTACTTTGCCGAAGTCGGCCGGGTTTCGGTGATCTGAGCAGGGCCTTGAATGCATTTGACCGATGCATCAGAAAAATCTGACATCGTGTCAAGACCGTAACGTTAGACTTGTCAGACGTTGTCGCTTGCTCTCGCGAACGCGATATTCGCGTTCGTGGCGGCGCTCGGCGAATCCCAAATCTACCGTGACCTGATGCGCTTCAAGCCGGACGGTCTGTCGCCGAATGCGTGGGCGCTCAAAGCCGGCGTCAGCCGCACTGTGTGGACCGACATGCGCCGGCACGGCAACCCGTCGCGGCGGACGCTCGAAAAGCTGCTGGCGGCCGCCGGCTCGTCGCTCCTGGAGTTCGAGGCCCTGCGGATCGGTCCGGAGGCAGCGCGGCCCGGCATCTCCGCCGATGGACGGGTCGCCGACTTGCGGCGCGGGTGGAACCCGGCGCCGCTGCCACCGATCCCGCTGGTCGGCTCGCGTCTCGGCGGCGAATGGGGACAGCCCGGCAGCGCGGTCGAGCTCACCGAGCTTCGCCCCGGCGAGCTGGTCGACCGTTTGCCGCGGCCAACCAGTCTTTCCTCCGATCCGGCCGCTTTCGCTGTGACGATCGTCGGCGGATCGATGGTGCCGCGGTTCGCGCCCGGCACGCGCGTCGCGGTATCGCCGCGCGCGCCGGTGGCGGTCGGCGACGATGTGCTTGCCCGGCTCCCGACGGGCCAGGCGAGCGACGGCGCGCAGCAGGTGCTGGTCCTGCGGCTCGTCAAGCGGACCGCGACCGGGTTCGAGCTGCGCCAGTTCAATCCTGACCGGACGATCTGCGTCGACGCGGCCGATGTCGAGGCGGTCCTCAAGATCGTCGGCGAGCTGATCTAGACGGCGCCGTCCTTGCTCTCGCTCGCGCGGCATGGCACCGCCGTCGGACGGGCGGTTAGCTCAGCTGGTAGAGCATCTCGTTTACACCGAGAGGGTCGGCGGTTCGAGCCCGTCACCGCCCACCAGGTCAAAGGCTCCGGACCAGTCTCCGCGCCACCGCCAGCCACGGCGGGTTGGCGACGACCTGCTGGCGCGCTCCGCCGCCGGGCGGGAGCAGCTGCAGCCGTTCCTCGTCGCGGTCGATCAGCCGTCCGAACAGGAAGCGCCCTGCCGGCCGCGGGACCAGCACGTCGCGGTTGAGCGCGCGGCCGAACTCGTCGGGCTGGACCATGTCGCACCAGATTTCGTCACCGGCGCGATAGTCGCCGACGCTGTCCGACACGAGCAGCGCCACCTGGCCCGCCTCGCCGCGCGGCGGAACCACGATCGCCGAGCGCCGCGGCGCGGTCGCTCCGCCAGCGCCAAGGACGGCCGCGACCTTGAGCTCCGCGGCCTCGCCGCCGCCGACCAAGTCCTGCGCCTCCACGCCCAGCGCTTTCGCGATCCGGTTGAGCCAGCCGATCGAGACCGTGCGCGTCCCCGTCTCGAGCCGCCCGATCGTCTGCGGCGTGGTCGGCGGCTCGCAGGCGCGCGCGACGTCGTCCAGAGTCATGTTGCGCGCACGGCGCACCTCCCTGATCCGGGTAATCATCGAGCGGACTCTCCTGCTAACCGATACGGTTATCCTCTGTCCTACAGTTTCGCCGTTGTGGCAAGTAGGGGAACGACTCGGCAAAAGGAGAAGCAATGGGGACGAAGCTGCAGCCGCGGCTGCTTGGAGAGCGGCCGATCGAAGCCGGCATCGCCGCGCGCGATCGCGCGGCGGCCGACAAGCGCGCGGCGCGCTCGGTCATGATCAACCTGGCGGAATCGCCGCTCGGCTGGCTGATGGCGCGGGGCTTGGTCACGCGCCGCCAGTACGAGGCCGGCGAGCGGCTGCGCGCCGATTGGGAGCGGGCGCAGCTTGCGCCCAAGGTAACGATGACGTGGGATGCGGCGCCGGTCGCGCGCGGCCGCGGCGGATCGGCGACCGGCGGCGATCCCGGCGGCGCGCAGATCGATGCCCGGCGCCGGTTCCATGATGCGGTGAGCAGCGCCGGACCGGGCCTTGCCGACATCTTGTGGCGGATCGTGTGCGCGGGCGAAGGCATGCGCGAAGCCGAAACCGCGCTTGGCTGGCCGGCCCGCGCCGGCCGGCTGGTGCTGACCCTCGCCCTCGATCGGATCGCCGATCATTACCGCATCGCGGCGTGAGAAATCCTAGTCCTTGCGGCCCCCGCGATGGTCGGCCGGAGCCTTGGCATGGGACTTATGCGACCGGTCCGAGCGCTTGGTGCGCTGCTCGGTACGATCGCGGATTGTGGGATCGCGCAGGTTGTTCCGGGATTCGTCGCGGCCGCTGTTGCTGCGCATGGTGAGGTCTCCTACTGGTCCGCCAAGTCAACGCAGGAGCGCGCCGCGCGTGTCCGCGGCTCGTCACTCAACCGGAGGCAGTCGGTCATGATTCTCTACGGTTCTTCACTTTCGCCTTATGCCCGCAAGACCCTCGCGTTCGCGGCCGAGAAAGGGATCGCGCTCGAGCTCAGGCCGACCGGCGACGGTCCAGGCCAGCCGAGCGCCGAGTTCCAGGAGGCGAGCCCGCTGCGCAAGATGCCGGCGCTGCGCGACGGCGACTATACGCTCGCGGATTCGAGCGCGATCATCCATTATCTCGAGGCGCGTTTCCCCGAGCCGCGGCTGATCCCCGACGATCCGCAGTTGCGCGGCAAGACCATCTGGTTCGAGGAATATGCCGACACCGTGCTGGTCACGTGCGGCTCCAAGATGTTCTTCAATCGCCTGGTCGCGCCGCTGTTTCTCAAGAAGCCCGGCGACCTCGACGCCGCGGCGCGCGCCGAGCAGCAGGAACTCCCGCCAATCCTCGATTATCTGGAAAGCGTCGTTCCCGATCCCGGCGGGTTCCTGGTCGGCGAGACGCTGACGCTCGCCGACATCGCGATCGCCAGCCCGTTCGCGAATTTCGCCCATCTCGGGTGCAAGGCCGACCGCGAGCGGCACGGCCGGGTCCATGCTTACGCCGAGTCGATCCTCGCGCGCCCCAGCTTCGCCCCGTGGATCGAGCGCGAGAGCGCCTTGCTGGCCAAACTGGCGGCCTGAAAAAAACGCCGCGCCCTCGAGGGAGCGCGGCGTCGTCAATCGCGCGAGGAAGCCTAGGAGGCGCTGTCGCCGCCCGAGCTTCCCGAGCCGCTGCTGTCGTCCTCATTTTCGTCGGATGCGCCGCGGCCCTGGGGCGCGAAGCTGGATTGGCTGCCGGTCGTGTCAGGCGAACCGCTCCGGTCCTCGATATGCTCGTCGGAGCCGGTGCCCTGCGAGCCGATGAAGCCTTCGCCGCCGGAACTGCCGGTCGAGCCCGCGCCGCCGCTCTGGCCGGTCGTGCCGGAGCCCTGCTGCTCGCCGGTCAGCGTGCCGGCGTCGCCGCTCTGCTGGGTCTGGCCGCTCGCGCTCTGTCCGCCGGACGCGGGGCTGGTATAGCCTTGCGACAGCGTCGTGCCCGAGCCGGTGTTGCTGTCGTTGCCGCCGATCGGCTGGCCGCTCATCCCGCCGCCCGAGCCCTGGCCGCCCGCGCTTCCGGAGCTCTGGCCGGCGGAGCCGCCTTCTTGCCCCTGGCTGCCGCCGGTCGGCTGCTGCGAGCCGGGGTCGCTGGCCTGCCGGCCCTGCTGGCCGGATTCACTCTGCTGGCTTTGCTGGCCGGTCGTTTGCTCCCGGTCCTTGCGGCCTTCCTCATTGTCGTTGAATTGCTTTTCGTCGCGTTCGTCAGCCATTGCGATACTCCCGATATCGCCCCCGCTTGCTCTGACAGCCATAAGCGCTGGCCGGGCAACTCGTTCCGCAGCCGCAGCGTGAATGCGACGAACCGCTGATCGCGATAAAAAAGGCCGCCGGTCCATCGCGGATCGGCGGCCTGATTGTGT
>DASTID010000175.1:0-4019 GCA_035717905.1 Sphingomicrobium sp.
GTACATCGCGAGCCGCTCGAGCCCGTAGGTCAGCTCGCCCGTCACCGGCCTGCATTCGAACCCGCCGACCTGCTGGAAATAGGTGAACTGGGTGACCTCCATCCCGTCGCACCAGACTTCCCAGCCGAGGCCCCAGGCGCCCAAGGTCGGGCTTTCCCAATCGTCCTCGACGAAGCGGATGTCGTGCTTCAACGGGTCGATCCCGATCTCGATCAGGCTGCCGAGATAGAGGTCCTGCAAGTCGTCGGGGCTCGGCTTAAGGACCACCTGATATTGGTAATAATGGCCGAGGCGGTTGGGGTTCTCGCCATAGCGGCCGTCGGTCGGGCGGCGGCACGGCTGGACGTAGGCGGCGCGCCACGGCTGCGGGCCGAGCGAGCGCAGCACCGTCGCGGGATGGAAGGTCCCCGCCCCCATCTCCATGTCGTAGGGCTGGAGGATCACGCAGCCCCGCGCGGCCCAATAATGGTGCAGGGTGAGGATCAGGTCCTGGAAGCTCAGGCTCAAAGCGGCGCCCCGGTCACGAAAAGTCGAGCGGGCTTTGGCCGAACGACCGCGATGGGGCAAGTCGAGGTTCAGCTTGCCGCCGCTAGGCGCGCATGCGAACTGCCCCGCTTGAGAGGCCTTGAATTCGCATGATCCGATCGATTTTGCGGCGCGCTTTCGCCGCGCTGGGAGCGTCGCTGCTGATCGTCGGCACGGCGCCCGCTGCCGCGAAGCCGCACGTCGCCAAGCCGGCGCTGTGGGCCGTGTCCGATGCCGACACGACCATCTATTTGTTCGGGACCATTCACCTGCTGCCCGACAATTATTCGTGGCGCACGGCGACGTTCGACAAGGCGATCACCGGCTCGCAGCAGCTGATCGTCGAGACCATCGTCGACGAAAAGAACCCGCAGGAGATGATGTCGGCGCTCGCCGGGCTGGCGTTTACGACGCAGAACCTGCCGCCGCTCGCCGAGCGCGTCCCGCCCGAAAAACGCGCCGCGCTCGCCGCGGCGATCAAGAAAGCCGGCATGCCGCCCGCCTCGCTCGACCGGATGGAGACCTGGGCGGCGGCGTTCATGCTGCTCGGCAACCAGTTCCGCGACCTGGGCCTCAAGACCGGCGAAGGCGTCGAGCAGGTGCTCCGAAGCACCTTCGCGAGCCAGGGCAAGCCGGTCGGCCAGCTCGAGACCAACCGCGAGCAGCTGAGCTTCTTCGACGCGCTTCCGGAGGCGGCCCAGCGGGCGCTGCTCGAAGGCGCGATCGAGCAACCCGACGCAATGGGCAGGGACTTCGATCGGATGTTGTCCGCCTGGGTGCGCGGCGACGTTGGCGCGATCGCGCGCACCTTCAACCACGATCTCGCGGCATCGCCAGCCTTGCGCGATGCGCTGCTCAAGCGCCGCAACCTCAACTGGAGCCAGTGGGTCGATCGGCGCATGGCCGCGCCCGGATCGATCATGATCGCCGTCGGCGCGGGGCACCTCGCCGGCCATGATTCGCTGGTCGAGCTGCTCAAGCGCGAGGGCTATCGGGTCCGCCGCGTCCAGTAGGCGGCGGGCATCGCTCCATCCGTCGATAAATATTCACAATTCGTGGAATTTGCTAGACTTTTCTTAACACTTAAGTGACCATGATCAGTGGGTATCGGGCTGGGGGGTCTGATGCGCGGATTGAGTGAGACGCGGGGGCTTTCTCACCCGGGGTGAGTTGCGCCCGCCGCTCGTCAGCCATCGCTTTCCCGGCGCCAAAGGCCGTTGGGAGGCTGATGGATGGTGAACTTGCTGATCGCAACCGCGCTCGCCTCAGCCGCGCCTCAGGCGCTGCCGCCGACGCCGGAAAACGCCGATCCCGCGATGTTCATGGTCCGCGACGGCGACACCACCATCTACATTTTCGGCACGTTCCATGCGCTCGACGGCAAGGCCGACTGGTTCAACGACGGCGTCCGAGCCGCGTTCGACACCTCCGGCGAGCTGGTGCTCGAGACGCTGGTTCCGGAAGGTCCGGTCGACCCGGCCCAGCCGCAATTCAGCAACGCCGCGCGGCAGCGCTTCGGCCGGCTCGCCGTGGCGCCGTCGGCATCGTTCCTCGCCACGACCCGTCTCGCGATCGACGCCGGCAAGTCGCAGGGCATGCAGGTCGGCAACGGCGCCGACATGGTCCTGCGCCGCGCGGCCGAGCTCGCGGGCAAGGACGTCGAGGGGCTCGAAACGCTCGAATCCCAGCTCAGCATGTTCGACCGCATGCCGCCGGCCTCCCCGCCGGCGCGGCTCAGGCCGGGCGCTCCGGTCGAGGATGATGCGGTGCCGATGCAAAGCCTGTCGAAGGCGATGGCCGACATGCAGACGGCGTGGAAGCGCGGCGACCAGCAGGTCTTCGTGCACATGCTGGGGCAGCTCGAGAAGAGCTCGCCCGACACCTATCGGATGATGTTCACCGAGCGCAACGCGCGCTGGGCGGACTGGATCGCGGCGCGGATGCAATATCCGGGAACGGTGTTCGTCGCGGTCGGCGCCGGCCACCTCGCCGGCAAGGATAGCCTGCTGGTTCGGCTGGCGCAGCTCGGGGTCGAATCGGCCCGCGTCGACTAGCACCATTGATTTGCGTATTTCCGAGGGCTCCACTATAGGCGCGCCCTCCCCGGCCATGGTCATCCCTGGAGGCGTGGCGGGGTTTTTTGATCAATCGGAGAATAGCGAAATGAGCGAACAGCTGATGCTGCCCGCCGAGGCGCGCGACCGGGCTGGCAAGGGAGCCTCCCGAGCACTGCGCCGCGACGGCCGGGTGCCCGCCGTGGTTTACGGCGAAAAGAAGGAGCCGCTTTCGATCCACGTCGAGGAGAAGCTCCTGTCGAAAATGCTTTCCACCGGCCACTTCATGAACTCGGTGGTGATGATCGATTTCAAGGGCAAGCCGCACCGGACCCTCCCGAAGGCGGTCGATTTCCACCCGGTGAGCAGCCGGCCGATCCACGTCGACTTCCTGCGCATCGGCGAGCACACCAAGGTTACCGTCGCGGTGCCGGTGCGGTTCGACAATGAGGAAGCCTCCCCGGGCCTCAAGCGCGGCGGCGTGCTCAACGTCGTCAGCCATGAGCTCGAGCTCGTATGCGACGCGGCCAGCATTCCGAACGAGATTCACATCGCGCTCGACGGGCTGGAGATCGGCGATGCCATACACATCGGCCAGGTCCGGCTGCCCGACGGAGTCACTCCGGCCAACACCGACGAGGACTTCACCGTCGCGACCATCGTCGCTCCGTCGGCGATGAAGGCCGAAGAGGAAGAGGCGGCGCCGGCCGACGCGGTCCCGACCGTTGAGGGCGAGGAAGGCGAAGGCGAAGGCGGCGAAGCTGCCGAGGGCGGCGAGAGCCAAGAGTAAGCCGTCCGGGCTCGCGAAAATCAGGAACCGCTCGTCCAAAAGGGCGGGCGGTTTTTGTTTGCGGTCACTGCTGCTAGCGAGCGCGCATGCAACTCTGGGTCGGCCTCGGAAATCCTGGCACGCAATATGCCCTCCACCGGCACAATGTGGGCTTCATGGCCGCCGACGTGCTGGCCGAGGCGCAAGGCTTCGGGCCGTGGAGCAAGAAGTTCCGCGGCCTCGTCGCCGAAGGGCGGATCGGCCGTCACCGCGTCCTGCTGCTCAAGCCCCAGACCTTCATGAACGACAGCGGCGATGCGGTTCAGCAGGCGCTGCGCTTCTACAAGCTCGACCAGGAAGCGCTGACCGTCTTCCACGACGAGCTCGACCTCGCGCCGTTCAAGGTCAAGGTGAAGGTCGGCGGCGGCACCGCCGGGCACAACGGGTTGCGCTCGATCGATGCCAGCCTCGGCCCCGATTTCCGCCGGGTGCGCATCGGCATCGGCCACCCGGGACCGGGCCGCAAGGACCTCGTCACGCCGCACGTGCTCGGCAATTACGCCAAGCGCGAGATGGAGACGCTCTCCGACATGCTCGGAGCAATCGCCGGCGAAGCCGAATGGCTCGCGAACGGCGACGACGCACGGTTCATGAGCGAGGTGGCGCTGAGG
>DASTID010000176.1:0-7086 GCA_035717905.1 Sphingomicrobium sp.
GTCGCGGTCGAGCTGATCGCCGCCGCACAGGGAATCGACTTTCATGCTCCGCTCGAGACCTCGGCCAGGCTGCGGCGGGTTCACGCTGCTGTGCGCGAGATCACCCCGCATTTCACCTCGGACCGTTACTGGGCCGACGACATGGCCGCGCTCCAGGCCGCGGTGCTCGACGGACGGATCGGGACTTTCCAGTTCGACCGATGAGCCCCCGCTACTGCTGCCGCAATTGCCCTGCTACAAGCCTATGATGAGCCACGACAAAGTGAACATTTTGGCGCGCAACCATGTCGTTCAGCGCGGCCGGGGCGCGCGGACGATGATGTTCGCGCACGGCTTCGGCTGCGACCAGCGCATGTGGGAGCCCGTCGCGCGGGCCTTCGAGGACGAGTTCCGGATCGTCCTGTTCGATTATGTCGGCGCCGGGGGTTCGGATCTCTCGGCCTACGATCCCGACCGCTACGGCGCGCTCGATGGCTATGCGGAGGACGTCGTCGAGATCGGCCGAGCGCTCGGCCTCTCGGATGCCGTCTTCGTCGGTCATTCGGTGAGCGCGATGATCGGCGCTTTGGCGACGCTCAAGGCGCCCGGGATGTTCTCCGACCTGGTGATGGTCGGCCCGTCCCCGCGCTACATCGACGACGAGGGATATCGCGGCGGCTTTTCCCGGCCGCAGGTCGAAGAGCTGCTCGAATTCCTGGCGGACAACCATCTCGGCTGGTCGGCGGCCATGGCGCCGGCAATCATGGGCAACCCGGACCGGCCGGAGCTCGGGCGGGCGCTGGAGAACAGCTTCTGCAACACCGACCCGGCGATCGCCCGCGATTTCGCGCGCGTGACATTCCTTTCCGACAACCGCGCCGATCTGCGCGAGATCGCCGTTCGCACTCTCGTCCTTCAATGCCGCGACGACATCATCGCGCCCGAGGAGGTCGGCTCTTTCGTCCATTCGAATATTCCGGGCAGCGCGTTCCGGCTGCTCGACGCCACTGGCCACTGCCCGAACCTCAGCGCTCCCGATGAGGTGACGGCGGCGATTCGCGAATTTGTCTGACGACGTCTCCACTGAGGATTTCGCGGATCTCTACGAGACCGCTCCCTGCGGCTATGTGTCGCTGACTCCCAACGGCAAGATCGCCACGATCAACGGCACGTTGATCGATTGGCTCGGCATCCGGCGCGAGGATGCGCTAGGCAAGTCGGTCCACGATATCTTGAGCTTCGGCGGCCGCATCGCTTTCGAGACTCATCTCGCGCCGCTGCTGCGGATGCAGGGCCATGTCCACGAGATCGCGCTGGACCTGGTTGCGGCCGACGGGACCAAGATCCCGACGATCGCCAACGCCGCCGAGCGGCGCGCCGATGACGGGCGCCACCAGTTCACGCGGCTGACCTTGTTCAAGGCGGTCGACCGGCGGAAGTATGAGCGCGGGTTGCTCGCGGATCGCGCCCGGGCGCAAGCCGAGTCCGAGGCCGAGCATGAGGCTGCGCTTCTGCGCGAGCAGTTCATCGCGGTGCTTGGTCATGATCTTCGCAATCCCTTGTCCGCGGTCGCCGCCGGCATCGGCCTGCTCGATAGAGGCGAACAGCTAAGCGAGCGCGGCCGGCAAATCCTGCGGCAGATGGACGGCAGCATCGGCCGCGCGACAGGCCTGATCGACGACGTCCTCGACTTTGCCCGCGGTCGCCTCGGCGGCGGCATTCGCGTTGATCGCCGCGCGGTGACCGTGACGCCGGTGCTCGAGCAGGTCGCGGCGGAGATCCAGGCCGTCGCCCCCGATCATCGCGTCGACTCGCGCTTCGCGGTCGAGGAGCCGCTGTTCTGCGACCCCAATCGGCTGGCGCAGCTCGCCTCGAACCTCCTCTCGAACGCCGTCACGCACGGGAGCATGGACGAGCCGGTACGGTTCGAAGCGCGAACCGGCGCCGACCGCTTCACGCTGTCGGTGGCGAATGCCGGCGCGCCGATCCCCGAGGCGGTTCGCGAGAGCCTGTTCGAGCCCTTCTTCCGGGGCGCCGCTCGTCCGAGCCGGAACGGCCTCGGCCTGGGGCTGTTCATCGCCAGCGAAATCGCGGCCGCTCACGACGGCAGGCTCGAGGTGCATTCGGATGAAGCGGAAACGCGCTTCACCTTCACCATGCCGCGTCGCGCGCAGGATGCCGGTCAGGCCTAGCGGGGAGGGTTCGGCCGCCGGGCGCGTGGACCCTGCGGGGCTCGCCTAGGCCTCCTCGGCCTTCGCCTTGAACAGCCCGAGCAACATGCCCCAGCCGCCGTCCATGCCCTCGAACAACTCGGCCGCGTCGGCGCCCATGCGCTCGAGGTCGCGGTGCTCGAACTCGACCAGGGTTTTGCCGTCGCGCTCCTCGAAGCGCACTTCGACGGTCGTTTCGAAGCCGGGGTCGAAGCGGAACTCGCGGGTCAGCTGCCAGGCGAGCAGCAGCCGGCGCGGCGGCTCATAGGCGAGGACGCGGCCCCATTGGTGCTTGCTGCCGTCGGCGCCTTTCTCGTACCAGCGGCCGCCGGCGCGCGGCTCGATCACCACGTCGGCCTGCGTCGTATCCTTCGCGATGCTGTGCTCCTTGTGCCACCAGTCGCCCATCCGGTTGGCGAACAGGTCGAAGGCGCGGGAAATCGGCGCGTCGACCGCGATGGTCTTGCGGATCGTGGCGGGGGCGATGCGTTGCTGGGCGAGGTCGTTCACGGCTGGTCCTCCTGTTCGGCAAGGCGCTTGAAGTTATCGAGGCTGCGATCCCATTGCTCGTCGAGCCAGCGGCGCACCGCGCCGAGGCCCGCGGGGTCGATCCGGTAAATGCGGCTGGTGCCTTTGGCCTCGTTGGTGACGAGGCCGGCGTCCTTGAGGATTTTGAGGTGCTGCGAGACGGCCGGCCGGCTGACCGGAAGCTGCGCGGCGAGCGCGCCGACACTCTGCGGCCGGTCGGCGATTCGCTCGAACAGCGAGCGGCGGGTCGGATCGGCCAGCGCTGAGAAGAGTCTGTCCTGCACTCGCAATTGGTAAGCGTTCACTTACCAAAGAGTCAAGGGGAGATCGGCAGCCTTAGCCGACGCGCGTCCAGCGCTGCTCCTTGCACAGCAGGATGCCGGCGATCGCGCAGCCCTTCACCTCGAGCGCGTCGGGGCCGAGCAGCTTGATCGTCGCCGGCGCGCGGATGTTGCGCTTGGGGTCGAACACCTGGCCCTTGAACCGCCCTTCGCCAGCGGCATGGAGCCCCGTCAGGATGCGCGTGCCGACGAGGTTCGGCGTGCCGCCCCGGCGCGCGGAAGCCTTGGCCTTGTCGGAGGCCTTGACGACGACTCCGCACCAGCTGCTGCCGCACGGCGCGACCTTCACCACCACGCTGCCCTTGGGATTCCTCCACTGGCCTTCGAGCGCGGCCTGCGCCGATGCGGTGACCGGGACCGTCGCGGCGAGGGCCAGGAAGCCGATTTTGCCCAGATTCCGTTTCATGTTCATCGCTTTAGCCGCATTTTGTGGCGGAAATGGCACGCTCAGCTTGCGCTCGGATGAACCGGTGCGGCTTCGCGCCTAGTGGAAATCGCGGCTCTTGGGGATGATTTCGACGTCCCGTGGGTGTCGCGAGACAAGCGGCTCGCGACACGCGGTGGGCGGCCGCCAGCTTCCCGCGGCATCGCTCTGGCTGAGCGTCGAGGGCAGCGCGTCGTCGCTCAGGTGACGCAGCATGTCGCTGTGGTCCGCCAGCCGGCGCGCGACGACGTGGATCACGTCGCTGTCGGGGTCACGTTGGACGATCCCGCGCACCGCCATCAGCCGCGCGCCCATCACGATCTTGCGCTGCTTGTCGAACACGTCGGGCCAGACGACGAGGTTGGCGACCCCGGTCTCGTCCTCGATGGTGATGAACACCACGCCCTTGGCGCTGCCCGGCCGCTGCCGGATCAGCACCAGCCCGGCGATCGCCAGGCGCTTGCCGTCGCGGACATTTCCGAGCTGGTCGGCGGTGACGAACTTCTGCGCCGCATAATGGTCGCGCAGGAAACGCATCGGATGCGCCTTCAGGCTGAGGCGCATGGTCTGATAGTCGTTCACGACATGCTCGCCGAGCGGCATCGCGGGAAGCTGCGCCGGCTGGCTTTCCGCGCCCTCGTCGCGCGCCTCGGCATAAGCGAACAGCGGCAAGTCCGGCGCCTGCCTGAGCGCGCGCGAATCCCACAGCGCCGCGCGCCGGTCGAGCCCCAACGAGCGGAACGCGTCGGCCGCGGCGAGTCGCTGAATCGCGTGCACCGGCACCCGGCCGCGAGCGCGAAGCTCCTCGACCGAGGCATAGGGACAGTCCCTGCTAGAGGGACTGTCCCTCCTCGCCGCGACCAGCCGCTCGGCCGCTTCGCGCGGCAGTCCCTCGACCTGGCGCAGGCCGAGGCGGAGGGTCCTTCGAGACGGGCCTTCGACGGGCTTGCGCCCGCTCAGTCCCTCCTCAGGATGAGCGGTCTGGGTGGGTGCATAACTTTCCCGCTCATCCTGAGGAGCCGCTGAGCGAAGTCGAAGCGGCGTCTCGAAGGACGTCTCCAGCGTGCAGTCCCAGTCGCTTTCGTTCACGTCGACCGCGCGCACGTCCACCCCATGCTCCTTCGCGTCGCGGACGATCTGCGCCGGCGCGTAAAAGCCCATCGGCTGCGAGTTCAAAAGCGCGCAGGCGAAGGCCGCCGGATATTTCCACCTCAGCCATGACGACACATAGACGAGGTGTGCGAAGCTCGCCGCGTGGCTTTCGGGAAAGCCATATTCGCCGAAGCCCTTGATCTGGTCGAAGCAGCGCTGGGCGAACTCGGGGTCGTAGCCGCGCGCCACCATCCGCCCGACCATCTTGTCCTGCAGCTGCTCGATATTCCCTTTCGAGCGGAAGGTCGCCATCGCCTTGCGCAGCTGGTTGGCCTCGTCGGGCGAGAATTTGGCGGCGTCGATCGCGATCTTCATCGCCTGCTCCTGGAAGATCGGCACGCCGAGCGTCCGCCCCAAAATCTTCTCGAGCTCGTCGGGCGGGCCGTGCGCCGGGTCGGGGCAGGGGAACAGCACCGGCTCCTTCTCCTGCCGGCGCTTGAGGTACGGGTGGACCATGTCGCCCTGGATCGGCCCCGGACGGACGATCGCGACTTCGATCACCAGGTCGTAGAAGCAGCGCGGCCTGAGGCGGGGCAGCATGTTCATCTGCGCCCGGCTCTCGACCTGGAACACGCCCAGCGAATCGCCGCGGCACAGCATGTCGTAAACTTGCGGTTCTTCCTGCGGGATCGTCGCCAGGCTCCAGTCCTCGCCATGGTGCTGGCGCACCAGGTCGAAGCATTTGCGGATGCAGGTCAGCATCCCCAGCGCGAGCACGTCGATCTTCAAGATCCCGAGCTCGTCGATGTCGTCCTTGTCCCATTCGATGAAGGTGCGGTCGTCCATCGCGCCGTTGCCGATCGGCACCGTCTCGGTCAGCGCCCGCTCGGTCAGGATGAAGCCGCCGACATGCTGCGACAGATGCCGCGGCATGCCGATCAATTGCTCGGCGAGCTTCAGCGTGCGCTTCAAATGCGGGTCGCTGAGGTCGAGCCCCGCGTCGCTCGCGCGATCCTCCTCCAGCTCGGCTTCCATATGCCCCCAGATGGTCGAGGCGAGCGCCGCGGTCGTGTCTTCGGAGAGGCCCATCACCTTGCCGACCTCGCGGATCGCCGAGCGCGGGCGGTAATGGATCACGGTCGCGGCGATGCCGGCGCGATTCCGGCCGTATTTCTCATAGATGTGCTGGATCACCTCCTCGCGCCGCTCGTGCTCGAAATCGACGTCGATGTCGGGCGGCTCGCGGCGCTCCTCGCTGATAAACCGCTCGAACAACAGGTCGCTGGTCGCCGGGTCGACCGCGGTGATGCCGAGGCAATAGCAGACCGCGCTGTTCGCCGCCGAGCCGCGACCCTGGCACAGGATCGGCGGGTCGAGCCCGCGCGCGAAGGCGACGATGTCGTGGACAGTCAGGAAATAGCGCGCGAAGTCGAGGCGTTCGATCAGCCTCAGCTCGTGGTTGAGCTGGGTCAGCACCTTGTATGGTACGCGTGTCCCCCAGCGCTGGCGGGCGCCTTCCCAGGTCAGATGCTCGAGATGCTGCTGCGGCGAGCGGCCGTCGGGCACCGTCTCCTTGGGATATTCGTAGCGCAATTCGTCGAGGCTGAAGTTCAGCGCGTCGGCGAACGCGCGCGTCGCGGCAATCGCGTACGGCCAGCGGTCGAACAGCCGCGCCATCTCGGCGGCCGGCTTCAAATGCCGCTCGGCATTGGGGTTGAGCAGGTATCCGGCATTGGCGATCGTCACTTTCTCGCGGATGCAGGTGACCACGTCCTGCAGCGGCCGGCGCTCGGGCGCGTGGTAATGGACGTCGTTGGTGGCGAGAATCGTGCAGCCGTTAGCCCGCGCGATCCGGTCGAGCCGCTCGATCCGCGCATTGTCGTCGCCGCGGTAGAGCCAGCGCGCCGCGACATGGCGCAGCGATGGCAATGCATCGCGCAGCCGCGGCAGCTCGCCTTCGAAGGCGTCGAGGTCATCCGGCGGCCAGGCGATGAACGCGATGCCTTCCGCATGCTCGGCGACGTCGGCCAGGCTCAGCTCGCATTCGCCTTTTTCGGCGCGCATTTTGCCGACGCTCAACAGCCGCGACAGCCGCCCGTACCCGTCGCGGTCGACCGGATAAGCGAGGAGAGAGGGACCGTCCCCTCGGGGACTGTCCTCATTCGCCAAATCCAGCCGGCAGCCGATCAGCGACCTCAGCCCCGCGCCCTTGCACGCGCCGTGCATCCGCACCACGCCGGCGAGCGTGTTGCGGTCGGCGATCCCGATCGAATCCATGCCGAGCTCGAGCGCCCGAAGCACCAGCTCGATCGCGTCCGACGCCCCGCGCAGGAAGGAAAAAGGCGAGGTGACGCCGAGCTCGACGAACGGCGACGCCGTCACCGGCGGCGGGGGCATGCCGTCGCGCGGCACCAGCTTGAGGCGTGAGAATCCGGCCTTTTCAGGCACAACCCGTCATTCTCGCGAAAGCGGGAATCCCGCTTGTTCTTGAAGGCAGCGGGACCCCCGCTTT
>DASTID010000177.1:0-5581 GCA_035717905.1 Sphingomicrobium sp.
GCGGACGAGGATGGCGACGTCGTCGAGGCGGAGGCCCCGGCGCTGCATGCCCTCGACGTCCTCGCCGATGCGGCGCGCCTCCTCCGGGCCGTCCCAGATGCCGACGACCTTGACCTTCTCGCCGTCGCCCTTGTCGGTCCAGAGCGTCTTGCCGAGGCGGCCGGCGCTTTCCGCGCTGCGCTCGGCCTGGAGCATGGCGGTGTAGCCGGATTCTTCGAGGATTATGCGGGCCAGTTCGGCGTGGGTGATGGCCCCTCCACCAGCCTGCGGCTGGTCCCCCTCCCCGAGCAAGCTCGAGGAGGAGCTTCCTGCCATCGTGCGCCAGCGCGCGATGTCGGCGACGAAGCGGGCGAGGCTGGAGCGGGCTCGGGCCTGCAGCTCGTCGGTGTCGAGGAGCTTGGAGGCGGCGATGAGCAGGGGCTCCTGAATCGCTCGCGCGTGCGCGTGGATGGTCGCGATCGCCTTGTCCCCGAGGCCGCGCTTGGGGGTGTTGACGATGCGCTCGAAGGCGAGGTCGTCGGCGGGCTGATGGATGAGGCGGAGGTAGGCGAGGGCGTCGCGGATTTCGGCGCGCTCGTAGAAGCGGAAGCCGCCGATGATCTGGTAGGGCAGGCCGATCCCGATGAAGCGCTCCTCGAACTCGCGCGTCTGGAACTGCGCGCGGACGAGGATGGCGACGTCGTCGAGGCTGAGGCCGCGGCGCTGCATGCCCTCGACGTCCTCGCCGATGCGGCGCGCTTCCTCCGGGCCGTCCCAGATGCCGATGACGCGGACCTTCTCGCCGTCGCCCTTGTCGGTCCAGAGCGTCTTGCCGAGGCGGCCGGCGTTGTTGGCGATGAGGCCGTCGGCGGCGGCGAGGATGTGCGAGGTCGAGCGGTAATTCTGCTCGAGACGGATGAGCTTCGCGCCGGGGAAGTCCTTTTCGAAGCGAAGGATGTTGGCGACTTCCGCGCCGCGCCACGAATAGATCGACTGATCGTCATCGCCGACGCAGCAGAGGTTGCGGCGCGGCTCGGCAAGGAGCCTCAGCCATTCGTACTGCGCCTGGTTGGTGTCCTGATATTCGTCGACGAGGATATAGCGGAAGCGCTCGCGATATTGGGCGAGCACGTCGGCGTGCCGGCGGAAGATGACGAGCATGTGGAGCAGGAGATCGCCGAAGTCGCAGGCGTTGAGGGTTTTGAGGCGCTGCTGGTATTGCGCGTAAAGTTCGGCGCCGCGGCCGGCGGCGAAGGCTTCGGACTCCCCGGCATCGACTTGCACTGGAGTCCAGCCGCGGTTCTTCCACCGGTCGATCAGCCCGGCGAGCTGACGCGCGGGCCAGCGCTTCTCGTCGAGGTTCGCGGCCTGGATCAGCTGCTTGAGGACGCGCAGCTGGTCGTCGGAGTCGAGAATGGTGAAGTTCGACTGGAGCCCGGCGAGCTCGGCGTGGGAGCGGAGCATGCGCGCGGCGACCGAATGGAAGGTGCCGAGCCATGGCATGCCCTCGATCGCGCCGCCCGAGATTGTCGACACCCGCGCCTTCATCTCGCGCGCCGCCTTGTTGGTGAAGGTGACGGCGAGAATCTGGCTCGGCCAGGCGAGCCGAGTCGCGATCAGGTGCGCCAGCCGCGCGGTCAGCGCCGCGGTCTTGCCGGTGCCCGCGCCGGCGAGGACGAGCACCGGTCCCTCGGTCGTCAGGACGGCGTCGCGCTGCGGCGGATTCAGCCCGCTCAAATAGGCCGGCTCGGGCGCAAGTCCGGGAGATTCAGGCACTTGGCCGAGGTAGGTCGCGGCCCCGGTTGAGGCAACCGCGAAAAGGTTCCGATTGTTGTTCCCAATATCCCCGTTATCCACAGGCTTGATCCCACATTTTTCGCTTTCCCGACTCGGACGCGAGGTGCATGGTGCTTGGGTGATCGGGACGGCGGTCCCGGCCTCTCCGGAGCCGGAAACGGCAAAGGATGCGGCAGGTGACCAAAGGTCCGATCTCCGCCGGCCGGCAATGCCGAAGCTCTTTCGGGAGCGGAAGCGGGGCCAGTCGGTAAGAGGCGCCGGAAGAGTCGGTCTTCCTCCAGCGCGACGCGGCTTCAGACGGTCTTCGGATCGGCGGGAGCGAAGCGGGACGCGAGAGTGGTCGACCCAAGAAGGGCCGCAGAACGTCGGACGGTTTTGACCGGGGAGCTTCGGTTTCCATGTGTCAGGCCGGGCCGGTCGAAAGACGAGGCGATCCTCCGGGTTGCCGGGTCGAGTAGGCCAGCCGGGCTCCTCGCAAGAGGGAGCGGTCGGACGGGAAGCGACGCCTGAGCTGGTGAGCCAGGATCGAGAGCGGGTCGGTAAGCCGCAAGGTTCTATCGATCAGGTTACGAACACCGGCAGATCCTTCGCTCGGCGCAGTGGGGGCTGGCAGCAATGCCGGCCCCCATTTCTTTTGGGCAACGCAACAGCGGCGTTTGGCGCATTGCGCCCCACGCAACTGGCGCATTGCACCCTGCGGGCCTGGCGCATTGCACCCCACGCAACTGGCGCATTGCACCCTGCGGGCCTGGCGCATTGCGCCCCAGCAACTGGCGCACTGCACCCTGCGGGCCTGGCGCATTGATTGCGCCCTGCGGACCCGGCGCGTTGCGCCTCTGCGCCAGACACGGCGCCCGCGCTCCTTTCGACAGACGCTCGAGACCGGCTGCCCCGGTTTCCAAAACCACGAACCGTCGCGCCGGCATGCCCTGGGACCATTTGCCCAGTCGCGCGTTGGGACGGGCAGGTTGGCGGCGGCAATTCGGTCGCCGGAGCGGCGGGCACGAATGGAGTGAACACAGGTGATCAAGCTCGCCCTCCTCGCGCTGGCCGCAGCGTCCGCGACCAGCTCCCCAGCCCTGATGTCCTCCGCGCCGTGGTGGGAGAAAGTGACCATCACCATCGCCGGCGACGGAAACCCGCAGTCGTGCCGCTATGAATCGAGCCGCCGCGCGCAGAGCGCCCAAAGCTGCGAAGTCGACTCGGGCGCCGCCACCGGCGCGGGCGGGCATTCCGCGAGCGACCTGCTCACCCGGATCACGTTCGAGCGCCGGTTCAGCCCTGGCGCCGCGCCCGCGTCCGGCGCGCTCGAGCCCGGCGACAAGCTGATCGGCCAGCAGGTGCTGGCGTTGGCGATCGACTCGCGCGGCGCGGTCAGCGGCTGCAAGGTGGTCGCAACGTCGGGCGAGATGACGCCCGAATATGGCTGCGACGACGCCTCGGCCGAGCGGTTCGAGGCAAGCGCCAAGCGCAGCGCCGCGGCCGAGCCGAAGCGCGGCTACATGACCGTGCTGGTCTATGGCCACGAGGAGCACGTGGTTTAGCGACGATGGCCCGTCACGCGAGGGCCCGTCACGCGAGTGAATCGCGTGACGTCGATCGGGTTCAGCTGCGCTGACCCGTCGGCCGGCTTTCGCGCTCTCTGCGCGCTGCTCGGGCGACGCTGCGCGTCGCCGCCGCTACGCTCGGGCGCTCAATCGACGACGATGACGTCGCTCATGCCGAGCTGCTTGTGCAGGAAATGGCTGCAGTGCGCCTTGTACGTCCCGCGCCGCGGCACCAGCGTGATGCTCCTGGTCGCGCCGGGCGGAAGCTCGATCTCGCCGTCGGGCGCGGCGCCGGCGCGGACCTGCGATGAGGCGAAGAAGCGCTCGGCGGTGAAATCGTGACCGCTACCCGAGCGGTTGACGAAGGTCAGCGTGACCGGCTGGCCGGCGCGAAGGTGGATCGGGCGCGGCGCGAAATCGTAGCTCCACACGTAGATCGTCTGGGCGGCGGGCTGGGCGGCTGCCGGGGACAAGGCGGAAAGGGTCATCGCGGCCAATGCCGTGACTCGAAGAGCGATCATGACGACCTCCTTATATCCCCTGCGCGGGTGCTCATAGCACAAGCGCGGCCTGGGTGTAGCGGGTCACACCGCTCTGCCCTGGAGCGAAATAATGAACCGGTTTGGTAAAAATACCTTGACAGCGTGACGCTGATCGGGTACACGACAGGCACAGTGAGAAATTGCGAGTCGGGTTCTTCGATCCCTCGACTGGCTCGGGACAGGCCGAGCTGAGGTTGAGCGGGTCGGCGGGCCCGATTTCTTTTGGCTCCTTCGAGACCCCGCTTGGGCAATCTCGGCGGTTCCTCAGGATCAGGGGCAAGGCGAAGAGTGGCCGCGAAGAAAGAGATGACGCTCGTTGCCGCCGCCAAGCCACAGCTGAAAAATAAGGCAAAGCGCGACTGGTCGAAAGCGAAGGCGCGGGCTTTCCTCGGCGTCCTCGCGGAGACGTGCAACGTGAGCCAAGCGTGCCGCCAAAGTGGGGTGCCGATGACCGTCGCCTATCGCCGCCGCAAGATGGACGCGGGGTTCCGCGCCGGCTGGATCGAGGCGATCGCGACGGCATATTCACGGCTCGAACTGCTGCTGCTCGACCGCGCGTTCAACGGCACCGAGAGGGTCGTGACGCGCAGGGACGGGAGCGAAGAGCGGATGCGCGAATATCCGAACCATATCGCGCTCAAGCTGCTGCAGATGCATCGCGAGACCGCGCTCGAAGCGGATACCGAGCATGCGGCGGAGGACGTCGACGAAATCCGCGAGCGCCTGGTGAAGAAGCTGCAACGGCTGAAGAAACGGGATGAAGAAGAGCAGGAAGCGGAAAGAACGCGATTACGGGGTGATGCGCCACGAGATGGCGATTCTGAAGAACTCGACGGAGGAACAGCAGCGCCGGGCAATTGAGCGGCTTACCGTCGACGACGCCCTGAAGCTCGATGCCGATTTCGAGACGTGGGCGCACAAGAATCAGCTGCCGCCCGGCGGCGAAGGCTGGCGCACCTGGCTGATGTTGGCGGGACGCGGATTCGGCAAGACCCGCGCGGGCGCCGAGTGGATTTTTCGGCTGGCCACTGGAAAGCCCAAGGTCCGCATCGCGCTGGTCGGGGCGACGATCGCCGATGCGCGGAGCATCATGGTCGAAGGCGTCAGCGGGCTGTTGACCATCGCGCGGCGATACCGACGGCGGCTGCACTGGGAGCCGAGCCTGAGCCGGCTGAGCTGGCCGAACGGTAGCGAGGCGCAGCTCTTTTCCGGTGACAGCGCGGACGGACTGCGCGGGCCAGAGAATGATTTCGCGTGGTGCGACGAGCTGGCGAAATGGCGCGAGGTTGAAGAGGCGTGGGTGAACTTGCAGTTCGGGCTGCGGCGCGGGCAGCGGCCGCGGGCGCTGGTGACGACGACGCCGCGGCCGATCGACCTGCTCACGCGGATCATGGCCGATCCGTGGACAGTGACCACGCGGGGAAGGACGAGCGACAACATCAACCTCGATGAAAAGACGATTGAGGTGCTCACGGCCACCTACGGCGGGACCCGGATCGGCGCCCAGGAGCTCGACGGCGAGCTGATTCACGATGTCGAGGGGGCGCTGTGGACTCGCGAGGTGATCGAGCGGTCCTTCGATACGCCGTTTCGCCAAGGCTCAATGGCTACTCAGGATGAGCGGAATGCTGCGTTCGACAGGATCGTCGTCGGAGTCGATCCGCCGGCCGGTGCCAGCGAAGGGTCCGACGCGTGCGGGATCGTGGTGTGCGGCTC
>DASTID010000178.1:0-2331 GCA_035717905.1 Sphingomicrobium sp.
CAGGCGCCGCCTGGGACGGGTCGATGCTGCTCTCCCAGACGGACGAGGGCGGCGGCGAGACGCCGCCTTTCATCGTCGATGCACGGGTCGGACGCGCGATCCTCGGCCCCGGCCGCGAGGCGCGCGATGTCGCCGTGCAGATCTACAGCGACGGCAAGCACTACGAGATGGCGCGCGTCGATGCTACTGTCGGGGAGAAAGGCAAGCTCACGCTGCGCTTCGGCCAGGCGGGCGGGAACCGCGACTTCCACCTCGCCACCGACGATTTCGGCGCGACGCTGAAGCTCATCGACATTACCGGCAACATTGCCGGCGGGCGGCTCTCGGTCGACGGCCGCGCGGAGGATGTCGGCGGACGGCGCGTGCTGCGCGGGCGCGCTGAAGGCGCCGACTACCGGCTCATCAACGCGCCGACCTTCGCCAAGCTGCTGTCGATCGCCTCGCTCCCGACGATGGCGAGCCTCGCTTCCGGCGAGGGAATCCCCTTCACCCGCCTCACTGGCGGCTTCGAGCTCACGACCGAGAAGCTCGTCTTGGACAAGGCGCGCGCCTATGGCGGCGCGCTCGGCATCAACGCCAGCGGCACGATCGACCGGGTGCACGACACGATCGACCTTTCAGGAACGCTGGTGCCCGCCTACACGATCAACAGCATTCTCGGGAAGATCCCGGTGCTCGGGCCGCTCCTCCTCGGCGGCGAAGGCCAGGGGCTCTTCGCGGCGAATTTTCGCGCCGCCGGCCCCGCCGCCGACCCGACGATCACCGTGAACCCGCTCTCGGCGCTGGCGCCGGGGTTCCTGCGCAATCTCTTCCTCTTCGATGTTCCCGCCGGCGGCCAGACCGCACAGGAGCCGGCCCCGCGCCCGCCGCAGGTCGGCGGTCAGTAAACCATCTCACTCTCCCGCTTGCCAGGCTGTGTGAAAACTTGCGCCCCGAGTGCGATGGGGGATTCCCCGATCGACGGCGATGCGATTCTATGCCGCGAGGCCGTAGCGGATCGAGGGAATGATGGCGCACGTCGAGGGGGAGAGCCGGTTGCAGGGGACATTGTTCCCGCCGAGCCTGGACGAGCTGGTCGGGGCGAATCATCCGGTTCGCGTGATCGATGCGTTCGTCGACACGCTCGACCTGGCGGCGCTCGGCTTCGCCAAGGTGGTGGCGGAGGCGACGGGCCGGCCGCCCTATCGGCCGGGCGATCTCTTGAAGCTCTACGTCTACGGCTATCTCGACCAGGTCCGCTCCAGCCGGCGGCTCGAAAAGGAAGCCGGGCGCAACCTCGAAGTCATGTGGCTGATCAATCGGCTGGCGCCGTCGTTCAAGACGATTGCCGATTTCCGCAAGGACCACCCGCGGGCGATCGTCGACGTGTGCCGCGCCTTCGTGCAGTTCTGCCGCACGCAGTCGCTGTTCGGGGCCGAGGTGCTGGCGATCGACGGGAGCAAGATCGAGGCGGTGGCGAGCCGCAAGCAGGTGGTGACGCCCAAGAGCGCGGCGAAGCAGCTCGCCGCGCTCGACCGCAAGATCGCCGCGTATCTGGCGGCGATGGACGAGGCCGACCGGGAAGAGCCGTCGCCCGCTCCCGCCGACGTTGCCGCCGCGCTGCAGGTTCTGCGCGAGCGGCGCGAGGCGGTGCGCCGGGAGGCCGAAGAGCTCGCCGCCAAGGGGCTGGCGCAGCGCGTCCGCACCGAGCCGGAGGCGCGGCTGATGCGCACGGCGCGGCACGGGCACCAGGTCGCCTACAACGTCCAGACCGCGGTCGACGCCAAGCACGGCCTCATCGCCGCCTTCGACCTCACCAACGAGGGCAACGACGAGCGCCAGCTCCATCCGATGGCCGAGCGCGGCCGCGCGGCGCTCGAGGTCGAGACGGTGACGGCGGTGGCGGACACCGGCTATTCGAGCGGCGAGCAGGGGCGGCGCTGCGAAGAGGCCGGCATCACCGCGATCGTGCCGCGGGCGGATACGGTCAATCCCGCGGGCGCGCAGTATTTCCCGCGCACCGCCTTCCGCTACGACGCGGCGAGCGACAGCTGGCAATGCCCGGCCGGCGAAACGCTCGTCCGCCGGCAAGTCTCGCAGAGCGAGCGGAAGTGGAAATACTGGACCACCGCCTGCTCGGGCTGCGCCTTGAAGGCGCAATGCACCAAGGCGGAAAAGCGGATGATCGTGCGCCACTTCGATGAAGAGGCGCGCGAGGCGATGCACCGGCGCGCGACGAGCGACCCGCGCTGGATGAAGCTGCGACGCGAGCTGGTCGAGCACCCTTTCGGCACGTTGAAATGGCTGATGGGCATGCCCCGGTTCCTGGTGCGCGGCCTCGAAAAAGCAACC
>DASTID010000179.1:0-5910 GCA_035717905.1 Sphingomicrobium sp.
CTTCCGCAATGCGGTTCATGCCCTCTTCGCCATGGTTCTTGGCGATCGGCCCGCCCCATTCGCCACCCTTGCGGGACGCATAACCCAGGCCAGCGAAGCCTTCGCCGCGGGCCCACTCGTTCATGTCGTCGAAGAATTTGCGGCTCTTTTCGGCGGTGCCCGGCGCCGGAACGGCGCGTACCACCGCGCCCTTCTCGACCAGCCCGGCGAAGAGGCCGAAGCCGGAGCGCTTGAAGTGCTCGGACACGTCGGTGATCAACAGCGGATTGCGAAGGTCGGGCTTGTCGCTGCCGTACTTCAGCATCGCCTCGCGGTACGGGATTCGCGGATATTCGCCCGCCGGAGTCACCGTACGGCCATCCGCGAATTCCTCGAACACGCCTGAGAGCACCGGCTCGATCGCGGCGAAGACGTCGTCCTGCGTGACGAAGCTCATCTCGAAGTCGAGCTGATAGAATTCGCCGGGCGAACGGTCCGCGCGGGCGTCCTCGTCGCGGAAGCAGGGCGCGATCTGGAAATAGCGGTCGAAGCCCGCGACCATGATCAGCTGCTTGAACATCTGCGGCGCCTGCGGGAGCGCGTAGAATTTGCCCGGGTGGACCCGGCTCGGCACCAGATAGTCGCGCGCGCCCTCGGGGCTGCTCGCGGTCAGGATCGGCGTCTGGAACTCGGTGAAGCCCTGGTCGATCATCCGCCGGCGGATCGAGGCGATCACCGCCGAGCGCAGCATGATGTTGCGGTGCTGCTGCTCGCGGCGCAGGTCGAGATAGCGGTACTTTAGCCGGATCTCCTCGGGGTAGTCGGCGTCGCCGGCGACCGGCATCGGCAGCTCGGCGGCCTCGGACTGGACCTCGACCTCGCGCGCGACGATCTCGATCTCGCCGGTCGGCAGCTTCGGGTTTACCGCCTCCGGAGCCCGCGCAACGACCTCTCCGGTGACGGTGACGACCGACTCCAGCCGCAGCGAGTCGAGCAGCCGCTGCACCGGATTGTCCTGGTCGGCGACGATCTGGGTGATGCCGTGATGGTCGCGCAGGTCGATGAACAGCACCCCGCCATGGTCGCGATCGCGGTGAATCCAGCCCGATAGACGGACGGTCTCGCCGACGTTGCTCGCGCGCAGCTCGGCGCAGGTGTGGGTGCGATAGGCGTGCATCGATACGGCTCTCTTCAATTTCGTCATTCCCGCGAAAGCGGGAATCCCGCTCACTTCCAACGGACAAGAAGCGGGGACCCCCGCTTGCGAGGGGGTGACGGGCTTTGGGAATTCGGTCGCGCGCTTCACTGCCCACTCGCTCTTTGTCAACCCGCGCGACGGCGGGGCGTCAGCCGATCAGGCTGTCGCCGAGGATGTCGAGCACTTCGTGGGCGACATACGGCGCCCACAGCGAATGCGCGCTCCGCGCGAGCCAGGCGAAGCCGATCCCGACCAGGAAAATCGCGCCCTGAAGCAGCGCAGGAAATTGGGTATGCAGCAGCGCCCACAGCGCGGCCGAAATGATCGCCGCCGGCCAGAAGCCCGTGACCGCGCGCAACCCGACCAGGATGAATCCGCGAAAGATGAACTCCTCGAAGAAATTGGAGAACAGGTTGCCGGCGATCTTCCAGCCGTTCGGGTCGATCCAGCGGATGGTGCCGGCCGGAAGCACGGTCCACACCGCCAGCAGCGACACTGCGAGCGCCAAAAGGCCGCCGGCCGCGCCGAGGATGAGCGACCGCTTCGGATCGCCGAACCGCGGCGGCGGCAGCATCCCCGCCCTGACCAGCGCCCACCACAGGAGCCCGCTGACCAGCGCCATCAGCGTCGAATAGAGCAGCAGATGCGGAAGGAAGATTCCGGCGAACCCTTCGTAGGCCGGGTATCCGAGCCACTTCAGGCCGATGCCCAGCAGCGCCCGGTTCGGCCAGAAGTTGCTCGCGTAGGCAAGCGCCACGGCCAGCAGGACGAGGAGCTTGTGATTGAGCGGCAATCGGCGCCGTGAGTCGAGATCCTGTTCGATGTGCGAATCCTCCCGCCTACGCTACATATGTAGCGCAACCGTCATCGCTTGCCAAGCGCCGCGAACTGCGGCTGGCCTTCGCAATGGCGGCTCTGTATGGCGTTGCGCTCGATGAAAATTCACCCGTTGATCAGCGACAGCGCGTCTCTCGCCGATCTTGTCCGCCGTTTGTCGCAGCACTCGTTCGTCGCCGTGGACACCGAGTTCATGCGCGAGAACACCTATTGGCCCGACCTCTGCCTGATCCAGGTCGCGAGCAGCGACGAAGCCGCGGCGATCGACCCCAAGGCCGACATCGATCTCAAGCCGCTGCTCGAGCTGTTCGTCGCCAACGAGGAGGTGCTCAAGGTCTTCCACGCCGGCGGGCAGGACCTCGAGATCATCCATAACCTGACGGGCAAGGTCCCCCACCCCCTGTTCGACACCCAGATCGCCGCCATGGCGCTCGGCCACGGCGAGCAGATCGGTTATTCGAACCTGATTGAATCCCTGCTCGGCCACAGCCTCGACAAGGGCGCGCGCTTCACCGACTGGGGCCGGCGTCCGCTCGACAAGCGCCAGATCGATTATGCGATCGCCGACGTCACGCATCTCGCGACCATCTTCCCGAAGATGGTCGAACGGCTGAAGCGGACGGGCCGCGGCGCCTGGCTCGACGAGGAGATGGAACGCCTCGCCGACCCGTCGAGCTTCGCGTTTGAGCCGGCGGATGCGTGGAAGCGCCTCAAGCTGCCGAGCCGCAACCCCGCGGTGCTCGGCCGGCTGAAGGCGCTGGCCGCCTGGCGCGAAACCGAGGCGCGATCCAAGAACCTGCCGCGCGGGCGGATCGTCAAGGACGATACGCTGAACGAAATCGTGCTCCACCCGCCCAAGAGCCAGGACGACCTCGGCCGCATTCGCGGACTATCGGCCGGATGGAAGAACAACGACATCGGCGTTCGGCTGATGGCCGCCCTCGATGCGGCCAGGCCGCTCGAGGCGCACGAGCTTCCCGATCGCGAGCCGCGACGGCCGGGCCTGACCAAGGACGGGGCGCTGGTCAGCGATCTCTTGAAGCTGCTGCTCAAGATTCGCGCGAAGGAAACCGGAGTCGCGGCGCGCCTGATCGCGCGCTCCGACGATCTCGAGGCGCTCGCGGCGGGCGTACGCAAGAACCTGCGCATCCTGTCGGGCTGGCGCTACGAGCAATTCGGCAAGGACGCGCTCGACCTGGTCGAGGGCCGCCTCGCCTTCGCCATCGAAAATGGCAAGCTGAAGATGAGCCGGGTAGTGCGCGAAGAGGAGACTGTCGATGCATAAGCTGATCACCGTCGCGGCGGTCGCGCTCGGCGCCTGCTCGACCGCGCCGGCGCAGCCGCCTGCCCATGGCGAGACGCCCGGCCATCAATGCCAGTCGACCGGGCTGGAGCGGTTCGCGGGCCAATCGGCAACCGCTGAAACCGGCGCCGAAATCCTGCGAATCTCGGACGCGGCGGTCCTGCGTTGGGTTCAGCCGGGACAGATGGTGACCATGGAATATCGCGCCGATCGAGTCACCGTATGGCTCGCGGCCGGGAACCGCATCGACCGGGTCAGCTGCGGCTAGGCCGCTTCGCCGATCAGTCTCGCCTCGGCCAGGGCCCGACGAATCGTCGGCAGGCTGAGTCGCGCCCGCTCGGCGATCGCGAACCGGTCGACCGCCTCGACCGCGCGTTCCGCGGTCCAATAGTCGCGGTGCAGGCGCTCGCTCATGAAGCGCAGCGCATCGGCCGGGATGTGAAGCCCGCGATCGGCGAAGAACAGCTGGATCAATGCTGCGAACAGCCTGTCGTCGGGGTGGTGAATTCGCACCGACGGAGTGACTGCCAGCCGCGTCTTCAAATCGGGCAGCGCGGGCGCCCAGGCGGGTGGCGGCGAATCGGCGACCATCACCAGCGGATGGCCGCTGTCCTGCGCCTGGTTCCAGGCGTGGAACAACTCCTCCTCGTCGCGGCTCTCGGCCTCGTCGAACAGCCGTCCGCCGACTCGCTCGACGAACGAGCGGGCCAGCAAGGTGCGGCCCGACCGGCGCGGGCCGGTCAGGATCGTCGCCTTAACCGGCCACAGGCTCCATTTGCGGAAATGCTCGAACGTCTCTTCATTGGCCTCGGACACGATGAACCGCGCATCGCCGTCCGTCTGCGGCCAGTCGAGCGGGAGCGCGATCTGGTCGGGCCGCTGCTTCGCCATGGTCACCCGGTCTGGTTCGATGTCGGCGGTTGCGCCGGCGGCTGAACGGGCGGCTGCGGCGGAGGCGGGCGGACGATCGGCGGCGGCTTGTCCGACGAGGAGCGAACCCGGACGACCGTTCCCGCCGCCTCGACGATCCAGCCGCGCGACGCGAGCGCCGCGGCGAGGCCCGAAATAGTGCCCTGGTAGCTGACCAGCACGTAGCTGGTCCCGCTCGGGTTGATCAGCTGTGGGGTCGCCGAAACGATCCCCGGCAGCGTCCGCAGGTGCGCCATCGCGAAATTGTAGATGTTGACGTCCCGGCCGGTGATCTGGACCTGGTAGGCGTTGGCCGCCGGCGCCGTCGCCCTCGGCGCCTCGGCCACGGTCTCTTGCGGAAGCAACGGCGGCGGCGGCAGGTCGAGCGACGAATCGCGCACCAGCATCCCGGCCGCGAGCGCGTTCGCGAACAGCGCGTCCATGCGGCGGACGCCTTCGGCCATCATGCGCGGCACCGCCTCGCTGTTCGGCGCGGTCAGGGTGAAGCCGCCGACGATCTCGTTATCCGGCCCGTGGCGGGCGATAAACCGCGCGCGCGCCGGGCCGCCCGGATAGAGCCGCTGCAATTGCACTTCGGCGACGAGGATGTCGGCCGCTCCGTAAAGGTCGATGATGTTGCGCCACCAGCCGCGCCCGGGCCGGACCGTCTGCTCGGCGTTGACCAGCATCGGATCGACGCCGAGGCCGCTGACCCGGACATAATCGATCGGGCTTTGCGAGGTGCGGAACTGCGCCCAGGCGCGCTGCCAGCCATTCTTGAGTTCGACGCTGGTCGCGGTTCCGCCGGTCACCGTGACGGGGATCAGCAGCATCGGCACCGAACGCTGCACCTCGCCGCCCTCGACTCCCAGATATTGCGCGGCGCGCGCGCGGTCGAACAGGATGCCGAGATCGGCGATGTAGCGGTTGGGCCCGATCTCCTCCTGCTCGACGTTGATCGAGCTGACGATGCCATCGAGGGTCGAATCGGGCAGGTTCGGCGCGCGGCTGATCGGCACATGGTGCATCTTGGCGTACAACGCGCGGAAGCCCTGGCGCTGGGCGATCCGCCAGCCCGAATAGCGCGCGCTCATCGCGTCGGGGCCTCCGACATCGACGTGAATACCGGTGATCTCGAGGGTGCCCGAGCTGTCGATCGGCAGGATCCCGCGGTCGCCCGTCTCCAGCTGCGCATAGAGCGCGCCGGAAATTCCGGCGAGCGCGAGCATCACGGTCAGGAGGACGGCAAATCGGCGGCGCAGCATTCGGTCGGCCTTTTGGCGACAACGGCGTGGAAATCCAAGCGCGATGTGGCTAGCGCCATCCTTCGAGACGCGGCTTCGACAAGCTCAGCCGCTCCTCAGGATGAGCGGTCCAGCTATTTTCCGCTCATGCTGAGGAGGCACTAAGCAAGCGAAGCGCGTCGAAGTGCCGTCTCGAAGCACAGGGTGAAATGGGTCTCACTTACAAGGACGCCGGAGTATCAATCGACGCCGGAAACGCGCTGGTCAAGGCGATCGGGCCACTCGCGCGGTCGACCGCGCGGCCGGGCGCGGATGCCGAGCTCGGCGGGTTCGGCGGGCTGTTCGACCTCAAGGCCGCGGGCTTTTCCGACCCGCTGCTGGTCGCGGCCAATGACGGCGTCGGGACCAAGCTCAAGCTCGCGATCGAAACCGGCCGCCAC
>DASTID010000180.1:0-6103 GCA_035717905.1 Sphingomicrobium sp.
CGCTCGAGGTGGGTCCAGCTCCTGACCAGCCGTCCCGCCTGATAGTCGAGATGCGCAAGCTCGACCTGGAGCCGCCCTTCCGCGGTCACCGCGCGCTCGCCGAAGATTTCGAGGATCAGCCCGGTGCGGTCGATCACCTTGGTGCCGCTCTCCTCCTCCAGGTTCTTCTGCTGGACGGGATTGAGCGGCGCGTCGACGATCAGCAGCCCCGCCTGCTCGCTGCGCGCCAGCGCCCCGATCTCCTCGACCTGGCCCTTGCCCAGCAGAGTCGCCGGGCGGATGCTGCGCAGCCGGAACGAGCGCGCCGACGCGACGACGATGCCGATCGCCTCGGCAAGCCCTTCCGCTTCCTCGAGCCGCGCCTCGGCCGACCGCCGCGCCGCTTCGCGCGGCAATTCGGGCACGACGAGGATGGCGCGCTCGCCGCGCGCGACCTCGATCGCGCCATTGCCGTCGAACATGGTCAGGACGCGTCCTCCGGCTCGTCGCCGGGCGGCGCGCCGAAGTCGAGCGCATGCGCCGGCTGCAGCGTCGAGATCGCGTGCTTGTAGACGAGCTGGATTTGCCCGCCGCGCTCGAGCAGCAGCGAGAACTGGTCGAATGCCGCGACCGAACCCTGCAGCATCACGCCATTGACCAGGAACAGCGTCATGCGTTCCTGCTGGCGCGCGGCGGCCGCGAGGAACAGGTCTTGCAGCGCGGCTTTCGCGCTGTGAGCGGCCGCGGCGTCCGCTGGCCTGGCGACGAACCCCGGCGGCGGTTCGGCGGGCATGATCGTCGAGATCGAATGCTTGTACACCAGCTGCGATGCGCCCTCGCGCCGCAGCAGCAGGGAGAAGGCGTCGAACCAGGTGATCGCGCCCTGCAGCTTGACGCCTTTGACGAGAAAGATCGTGACGGGCAGCTTCGCGCGCCGGAGGCTGTTCAGGAAATGATCCTGAAGACTGAGCGAGCGAGCAGCCATAAGCTTCGCGACCTCTACTCCTCGCCCTCCCTTTTGTCCCCGATTCCCAGTGCCTTGAGCTTCCGGTGCAGCGCCGAGCGCTCCATTCCGATGAACGACGCGGTGCGCGAGATGTTGCCGGAAAAACGGCGGATCTGGATTTTGAGATATTCGCGCTCGAACGATTCGCGGGCCTCGCGCAGCGGGCTGCCCATGATCGTCATCGCCGTGCTCGATCCGCCGATCGCGCTCTGGTTGTCGAGGATTTCGGGCGGGAGAAGGTCGACGTCGATGCACGCGACGCGGTCGCCGGGCGCGAGGATCAAGGTCCGTTCGATGATGTTGCGCAGCTGGCGGATGTTGCCAGGCCAGTCGTGCGCCTGGAGGGCGGCCATCGCCTCGTCGGAGATGCTCGGCGCCGACGTCCGGCGCTCGGCGGCGAAGCGCGCGAGGAAATGGCTGACGAGCTCGGGGATGTCCTCGCGCCGCTCGCGCAGCGGCGGAAGCCGCACCGGCACGACGTTCAGGCGATAGAACAGGTCCTCGCGGAAGCGCCCGGCGGCGATCTCGTCCTGCAGGTTGCGCGAGGTCGCCGACAGCACGCGCACGTCGACCTTCACCGGGCGCTGCCCGCCGACCCGATGATAGCTCTGGTCGGTCAACACGCGCAGGATCTTGCCCTGGGTGGTCAGCGGCATGTCGGCGATCTCGTCGAGGAACAAGGTGCCGCCGTGGGCATGCTCGAGCAGGCCCGGTCGGACGATTCCTTCGGCTTCGTTGCCGAACAGCTCCTCCTCGACGCGTTCGGGGCTCATCGTGGCGGCGGAGAGGACGATGAACGGCGCCGCCGCGCGTGGGCTCCACTGGTGGATCATCCGCGCGGCGATCTCCTTGCCGACGCCTGGCGGGCCGGAGATCAGCACTCGGCTGCCGGTCGGCGCGACGCGCTTGAGCGTGGCCCGCACGGTGTTGATCGCGACCGACGTGCCGTGCAGCTGGTCTTCCTGGCCGACTTGCTGGCGGAGCGTCGCGTTCTCGCGGCGCAGGCGCTCGGTCTCGGTCGCGCGGCCGACGAGATAGATCAGCCGCTCGGCCTCGAACGGCTTTTCGATGAAATCGACCGCCCCTTCCCGCACTGCCGCGACCGCGGTGTCGAGATTGCCGTGGCCGGAGATCATCAGCACCGGGATCGTCGGGTCGCGGCGCTTGACCTCCTGCAGCAGCTGCAGCCCGTCGAGCCGCGAGCCCTGCAGCCAGACGTCGAGGAGCACCATCGACGGGCGCCGCTCCTCGATCGCGTCGAGCGTCGCATTGCTGTCGCCCGCTGTCCGCACCTTGTAGCCCTCGTCCTCGAGGACGCCGCTGACCAGGTCGCGAATGTCGACCTCGTCGTCCACTACCAGCACTTCAAGCGCCATTAACGCGGCTCCTCGTTCTCGTTGTTGTCGCCCTCTTGGGAAGCCTCCGCCTCGGCGGTCGCAAGCGCGGCGAGCTTGTCGCTGTCGAAGGCAATCCGCACGTGCGTGCCGCCGCCGGGCCGGTCGAGAAAGGCGATCTCACCCATATGCTCCTCGACGATCTTCTTGACGATCGCGAGGCCGAGCCCGGTGCCGCGCACGCGCGTCGTCATATAGGGCTCGGTCAGCCGCTCGCGGTCCTCGGGCAGCCCGATGCCGGTGTCGGTGATGTCGATCACCAGCTGGCCGTCCTCCTCGCGCAGCTTCAGCTCGACGCGATCGCCCTGAAGGCTGTGCTCGCCGCGACTGCGCCGGCTTTCAATGGCTTCGACGCCGTTCTTGACGACGTTGGTCAATGCCTGGGCGAGCTGGCGGCGATCGCAGACCATGCGGAACTCGCCTGCCGGCGGCTCGAGCGCGAAGGCGATCGCCGGATGCGCGACTTCGTGCAGGAACAAGGCCTGGCGCGCGATTTCGTGCACGTCCTCGTCGCGGAACGCCGGCTTGGGCATGCGCGCGAAGTTGGAGAATTCATCGACCATCCGCCGGAGGTCGCCGACCTGGCGAACGATCGTTCCGGTGAGCCGCTCGAACGTGTCCTTGTCCGACTCGATCTCGTCGGCGAAGCGCCGCTGGAGCCGCTCGGCGGCGAGCTGGATCGGGGTCAACGGGTTGCGGATCTCGTGCGCGATCCGCCGCGCGATGTCCGACCAGGCGGCGCGTCGTTGGTCGGTCAGCTGGTCGGTGATGTCATCGAAGGTCAACACCGAGCCGTCGCGATAGCGCACCCGCTTGACCGCGAGCGTGCGCTGGCCGGCGTCGGCGACGATGGTGACGTTCGCCTCGGACTGCTCGCCGCGCAGGAACTCGTCGAGGTCGGGCGAAACCTTGGCCAGATCCTCGCCCTCGACATCCTGCTGGCCCTGGTGAAGCAAAGTTTCGGCCGAGCGGTTGATGAGCAGCACGCGATTGCCCGAATCGACGGCGATCACCCCGGCGGTGACGCTCGACAGCACGGCCTCGATGAATGCCCGCCTGGTTTCCAGCTGGGTGTTCGCGCTCCTGAGCTCGCCGGTCTGCTCGTCGAGGCGCCCGGCCATTCGGTTGAACGCCGCCGACAATGTCTGGATTTCATCTTCCGTCTCGGTGACCGGGACGCGCGCGGAGAAATCGCCTTCCTCGATCCGCCCGGCAGCGCCGACCAACTGCCCGACCGGCCGGACGAGCCGGTCGGCGATTCGCATCGCAGTGAATATCGCGAGGCCGACGATGACCAGCGCGCCGATCAGCAGCGCCGCGTTGAAGCGAAGCTGGTTGGTCCGCGACCGCGACAGCAGCACGCGATAGTCGTGGAGCACGTCGTTGGCGCGCTGAATCTGGTCCCGGAACTGCGGGTCGAACACCCGCGAGGCATAAAGGTAAGTGTCGGGGCCGACCTTGATCTTGGTGACTGCGCCGATCCTGTCCGACGAATTGACCGAGACGACTTCGTGCCGATCGAGCTCCGCAAGCGACGCCGGGGGAATGACCTTCTCGAGCGGGCGGTCGTAAGGATTGACGAGCGCAAGCGTGCGAATCTGCTTGTCGGGGCCGTAGGTGAAAATGATCGCTTCGGAGAGGTTGCGGTTGAGCACCTGGAGCCGCGCGAAGGCGTCCGCGAACCGGGGATCGTCGATCGAGACGGCCTGAAGATATTCCGCCAGGTTCCCGCTCGCGGCCACCGTTTCCGCCGCAACGCGGTCGACCTCGCGCTGATAGCTCGCGCGAGCGACCTCGACGGTGTTCTCGAGCATCCCCCGGGCGCGGTCGGAAAACCAGAATTCCAGCCCGCTCTGGAACAGCAACGAGGCGAAGATCGCCACCAATACCGTCGGGACGGCGGCAAGCACCGAGAACAGAGCGACGAGCCGGGTGTGCAACCGTCCGCTGCCAAGCCCCCCCTGCTCGGCGCGGCGCATCGCGACCTTGCGCGAATAGAGCACCATCAGGGCAATCGCCGGAAGCAAGGTCGCGATCAGGAGGAGCGCGATGAGCGGCGGCGACAGCAAGGTGCCGGGTTCGGCGCCGCGCTCGAGGATCCACGCGCTGAGGGCGAGCATCGCCGCCAGGAACACGGCCGCCGCCACGGCGAGCCGGCTGTAGAACCGTCCGCTCGCGCGCTCGCGCCGAAGCCAGCTTTCCTGTCGTGACATCACCGGCGATTCGGCCGTCCGAGCATCCATTGCTCAGGGGCCGTAGCACGACCGTTGCACGGAAAACACACTGTGTTTTGTTATTTTGCGCGCGCGCTCAGGCCGCGATCCGCTCCAGCCACGGCGCATAGAATTCGCGCAGCATCGCGACGACCGTGGCCGGATCGTCCTGCTGGTTCACCCGATTGCGAAGCTCGGCCGACCCCGGCAGGCCCTTGGTATACCAGCCGATATGCTTGCGCGCGAGGTTGACGCCGGTCTGCGTACCATAGAGCGCCAGCATCTCGTCATATTGCTCGAGCATCACCGCCAGCTGCTCGTCGAGGCTGGGATCGGGCGAGGCCCCGCCTCCGCCGAGCTCGGCCATGGCCTGGGCGAGCAGCCACGGGCGGCCGTACGCGCCGCGGCCGATCATCACCCCATCCGCCCCGGACTGGCGAAGCGCCTCGCGAGCATCGGCGATGGCGTTGATGTCGCCGTTGACGATCACCGGCACCGACACCGCCTCCTTGACGCGGCGGACGAATGCCCAGTCGGCCTCGCCCTTGTACATCTGGCAGCGGGTCCGGCCGTGGATGGTGATCATCTTGACGCCGAGGTCCTCGGCGATGCGCGCAAGCTCGGGCGCGTTCAGGCTGTGGTGGTCCCAGCCCATGCGTGTCTTGAGCGTCACGGGGACGTTCACCGCCTTGACGGTGGCATCGATGATCGCGGCGGCGTTGCGGAGGTCGCGCATCAGCGCCGAGCCCGCCCAGCCGTTGACCACCTTCTTCACCGGGCAGCCCATGTTGATGTCGATGATCGCAGCGCCGCGCTGCTCGTTGAGCCTGGCCGCCTCGGCCATCACGTGAGGCTCGCAGCCGGCGAGCTGCATCGCGACCGGTTCCTCGGCCGGGTCCCACAGCGACTTCTGCAGCGACTGGCGGGTTTCGCGGATCATCGCCTGGCTGGCGATCATCTCTGTCACCGTAAGCCCCGCGCCGTAGCGCTTGACCGCCCGCCGAAACGGCAGGTCGGTGACGGCCGTCATCGGCGCCAGGATGACCGGCGAAGCGACCTCGATCGGGCCGATCCTGATGGGCTTCAGCGTCTGCATGAGAAGGCGCGATGTAGTGGAGACCGGCGTTCCTCACAACCGTTCGTCCCGAGCCTGTCGAGGGACTGTCCTTCCTTTTGCCACGGCAGAAGGTAAAGGCAGCCCTTCGACAAGCTCAGGGCGAACGGAACTTTGTGACTGTATCCGCACTGATCGTCGCCGCGGGCACGGGCGAACGCGCGGGCGGCGGCGTGCCCAAGCAATATCGGCTGCTCGGCGGCAAGCCGGTCGTGCGCCGCGCTGCCGAAGCGATGCTCGCTCACCCGGCCATCCGAGCTGTGCGCGTTGTCATCGGGCGCCGTCAGCAAGAGCTGGCACAAGCAGCGCTGGCCGGGCTCGACGTCGGAGCGCTCATCGAAGGCGGCGCCGAACGGGCGGACTCGGTTCGCGCGGGCCTGGCCGAGATCGGCGGCGA
>DASTID010000181.1:0-9982 GCA_035717905.1 Sphingomicrobium sp.
GGCGGCGGTCTTCCCGGCCTTGGCGGCGCCTCTCCGTTCAACCTCCCGCCTGGTTTCGACAAATTCTCTAAAAAGTAATAGAATCGACTGAAAGGAATAGATAAAATGGCAGTTTCAATCCGGCTTGCACGCGGCGGCGCGAAGAAGCGTCCTTATTACCGCATCGTCGTCGCCGACAGCCGCAACGCGCGCGACGGCCGCTTCATCGAGAAGGTCGGCAGCTACAATCCGCTGCTGGCGAAGGATTCGCCCGAGCGGGTCAAGCTCGACGCCGACCGCATCAGCCACTGGTTGAGCGTCGGCGCGCAGCCGTCTGACCGGGTGCTGCGTTTCCTCGACGCAGCCGGCATCAAGGAGCGCCCGGCGCGCAACAATCCGCAGAAGGCTGAGCCGGGCGAGAAGGCGAAGGAACGCGTCGAGCAGCGCGCGGCCAAGGAAGCCGAAGCCGCTGCCGCGCCTGCTGAAGCTCCGGCCGAGGAGCAGGCCGAAGCCGAAGCGGTGGTCGCCGACGCGGTCGAGGAAGCGACCGCCGAGCCGACGCCCGAAGCCGAGGCTGTCGTCGAGGAAGTTGCCGAACAGGCGCCCGAGGCCGAGGAAGCGGCTCCCGCCGAAGCCGCGGCCGAGGAAGCGCCGGTAGCTGAGGAAGCTCCGGCCACCGAAGCTGAGGAAGCGCCCGCCGCGGAGGCTGAGGAAACGCCCGCCGCGGAGGCTGAGGCCGAGGCGGCTCCCGCCGAAGAGGCGCCGGCCGAAGGGGCCGCGGCCGAGCAGCCCGACGCGACCAACGAGGGCGAATCCGCCGCCGAGCCGGCCGAGGGCGCCGACGACGTCGCTCCGCCGACCGACGGCTCGCCCGAGGCGGCGACCGAAGAGAAAGCGGAGTAGGTGCCAATCTCCTCCCCTGCAGTTGCAGGGGAGGGGGACCGTTCGCCGAAGAGCGAATGGTGGAGGGGCCCGACCGGGCTGCCAGACCCCTCCACCGTCCTTCGGACGGTTCCCCTCCCCTCGAAATCGAGGGGAGGATAATGGCCGGCCGTATCGCCCTCGCGGCCATCGCCGGCGGCCATGGCGTGCGCGGCGAGGTCCGCCTCAAGCTGTTCGCCGAGAGCATCGACAGCCTCAAGCGCCACGAGACGCTGTACGTGGCCGGCGTCCCCCGCCGGCTACTCGAAATCCGCGACGCGAAGCCGCTGCCGATCGCCCGGTTCGAGGACATTTCCGACCGCAACGACGCCGAGGCGTTCCGCGGCGAGCTCATCGAGGTCGACCGCGCCGATCTGCCGCCGCTCGGCGAGGGCGAATATTATCACGCCGACTTGCTCGGCCTGCCATGCATCGATCGCGCCGGGACCGCGGTCGGGACGGTCGTCGCGGTCGAGAATTACGGCGCCGGCGACCTCCTCGACATCGAGCGCGCGGACGGCAAGCGGACGCTGATCCCGTTCAGCCCCGGAATCGCCGACCTCGAGGATGGACGAATCCGCGTCGACCCGGAGTTCCTGGCCTAGCTTTCCACTTTTTCCTGTTCTTGCACCGGCTCGCGCCACAGCGGCCGCAGCTTCGCGAGGTCGTTGCGGATGGTCGTCGCGGCAACCCCGCCTTCGCCCATCGCATGGCTGATCTGGTCGAGCCCGATGACCACGTCCCCCGCCGCGTAAAGCCCGGCGACGCTGGTCCGCTGGTGACTGTCGACCTTGATGCAAGCGTCGCTCGAGAGGTCGGCGCCGGCCATTTCGGCGAGCTGGGTGTGCGTGTCCGAACCGAGCGCCGGATAGATGCTGTCGAACGTATAATGGCCCTCGGCGGTGTCGACGACGATGAAGTCCTTCGCGATCGCGACCGCCCTGGTCGGGCCGTCGACGCAATCGATGCGCGCCTCCTTGAGCCTCCGCTGGTCCTCCGCTTTGAGGCTCATCGCCTTGTCGGGCGCGATCAGCGTCACATCGGCGGTAAAGCTGCGGACGAACAAGGCTTCCGCAACGCCGTGGCTGTCGCTCCCGATCACGCCGATGCGCTTGTCGGTCACCTCATAGCCGTCGCAGATCGGGCAATAGCGGATCAGGCCGCGGGCGAGCGCCTCGTCGTGCAGCTCTTCGTCCATCGGCGGGCGGCGGTTGCTGACTCCGGTCGCCAGCAGCACCGTCCGGGCCGAGGCTTCGCCCGATCCCCAGGTGGCGGTGAACAGGCCGCTGTCGCCGTCGCGCTCGAGCTTGGTCACGAACTCGGTCTCGACCTTCGCGCCATATTTGCAGGCCTGGTCGCGCATGCGCTGAAGAAGATCGGTGCCGCCGATCCCGTCGGGGAAGCCGGAGACATTGCGGGTGCACGGGATCCACGCGGCGCGGCTCTTGCCGCCGTCGACCACCATCACGTCGAGACGGAAGCGCGCGAGATAGATCGCCGCGGTCAGCCCTGCGGGCCCGCCGCCGACGATCAGGCAGTCGAGGATCGGCTCCTGCATGCGCAGCCCAATGGATTGTGATAGCGGCGGTTCCCGATTAGCCCGCAGCCATGAACTGGACCGTTCTTTTCGTCGCGGCAGCCTTCGGCGGCATCGTCGCAGCGAGAATCGTAGCTACCGAGCACTTCCGTGCTACCCGGCCCGGCCGGATACGACGCGTGTTGACGGCCTCGGCTGCGGTTCCGCTTGTGTTGGCACTGCTCACGTTGATTGCCGTCATTTGGGCGCGCCTGACGCAGCCTGAGTATGGTGAAGGCAACCGGGACGTGGTCACGTTCGTGTTGGTCCTGATTGGCGGAGTCTCTGCAATTGTAACGCTCGTTGGAGGTTTGGTCGGCGCGGCATTGGCAGAGCGACGGTTTCGGCCATGACCTTCCGCGCGACCGTGCTGACCCTGTACCTGGACATGTTTCCCGGGCCGCTGGGCGCGAGCCTGGCTGGAAAGGCGCTCCAAGAGAACATCTGGAGCCTCGATGTGGTCAACATCCGGGACTTCGCGGCGGACAAGCACAAGAGCGTCGACGATACGCCCGCGGGCGGCGGGGCGGGGATGGTGCTCCGGCCGGATGTGCTCGCCGCCGCGATCGACAGCGTCGCCGACGGCCGGCCGATGCTGGCGCTGACCCCGCGCGGCGCGCCGCTCAACCAGGCCCGCGTGCGCGAGCTCGCGGCCGGCGAAGGCGTGATCCTGCTGTGCGGCCGGTTCGAGGGATTCGACGAGCGAATCTTCGACGCCCGGCCGCTCGAACCGGTGTCGGTCGGCGACTATGTGCTGTCGGGTGGCGAGCTCGGCGCGATGGTCGTCCTCGATGCTTGCGTGCGCCTGCTTCCCGGGGTAATGGGCGCGGCCTCCAGCGGAGAGGAGGAGAGCTTCGAGACGGGGCTCTTGGAATATCCGCATTATACCCGGCCTGTTCAATGGGAAGGGCGCACGATCCCCGAAGTGCTGCGGTCGGGGGATCATGCGAAGATCGCGGCGTGGCGACACGAACGCGCGGTCGAGGACACACGGCTATGGCGGCCGGACCTGATCGAGCGCCACGGGGGCGCATCGCAGGCACCGCCCTCTGGCGCGCGGCGACGAGACACGAAGGCTGATTTGAAATGAACCTGATCGAGACGCTGGAGCGCGAGGCAATCGACGCGCTGACCAAGGACAAGCCCGTTCCCGAATTCCGCCCCGGCGACACGCTGCGCGTCGGCGTCAAGGTGATCGAGGGCGACCGCACCCGCGTCCAGGCGTTCGAGGGCGTGTGCATCGCCCGCGCAAACAAGGGCGTCGGCTCCAGCTTCACCGTGCGCAAGATCAGCTTCGGCGAAGGCGTCGAGCGCGTCTTCCCGCTCTATTCGCCGATCATCGACAAGATCGAAGTGGTGCGCCGCGGCGACGTCCGCCGCGCCAAGCTCTATTATCTGCGCGGACGCACCGGCAAGGCCGCCCGCATCGCCGAGCGCCGCGATATCCGTCGCGACACTGCGGGCGGGCAGGGCGCCGAGACCGAGGCGAAGCGCGCAGAGAACGCGCCCAAGGCTTAATCCTCTCTCCTGAGCAAGTGGATCAGTCGCAGCGCCGGGCGATGGCGTCGCGGTCGATCAGCCGCGTGTAGAGGTGCCAGGTCGAATAGCCGAGCCACGGCAGCACGAAGGCGAGCCCGACGAACAGCGGGATCGAGCCGAGCACCAGCAGCACCAGCACCGTCAGGCCCCAGCGGATCATCTCGGCCTTGTTGGCATGCGCCGCGCGCCACGATGCCGACACGGCTTCGGCCGCTCCGACGTCGCAATCGACCAGCAAGGGCAGCGACGCGACGCTGAGCGCGAGCACGATCCAGCCGAAGATCGCCCCGATCGCCGCGCCCGCCAGGATCAGCGCCCAGCCCTTGGGCGTGGTGAAGACTGCGCTCAAAAAGCCGCCGATCGAGGTCGGCGTCGCCCAGCCGAACAACGCGACGTAGAGGATTCCGGCAGCGATCAGCCACAAGGCGAAGATCGCCAGCAGCAGGCCGGCGACGATGCCCATGTCGTCGACCGAGGGCCGCTTGCGGACGTCGAGGAAATGCTTCCAGCCGGACTCGAGCCCGTCCTCGCGGCGGCGCGCGAGCTCGTAGAAGCCGACGGCGGCGACCGGCCCGAGCAGTCCCACTCCGGCGACCACCGGGAAGAAGAAGGGCATCAGCGGCCCGTTGGTGGTCATCACCGCGGCGGCGATGCCGATGAAGGTGTAGATCAGGCCGGCGAACACGAGGTCGCCGCGCATCGCCTTGAAATCGTCGAGGCCTTGCCTGAGCGACCAGTTGAGGTCGTCGTTGCCGATCTTGCGGACGGGAATCTTCGCGGCCGGGGAACGCGTAACCGGCGAAGCGGTCGCCATGAGCACCTCTCCTTCATCGAGGCGTCACCGGCGAGCGGCGCCGGGCGCCTGCGGAACCGGCTATAGCAGATGAGGCGCGAGTCGGTCAGAGCCTGATGCGCGCCATCGTGATCGTCTCGTCCGGCGCATATTGGGGGATCGCGTCGTTCGGCCGCGCGGCGACCAGCGGCGCGCCGTCCGGCGGCAATGCGAAGCGGGTCGAGAACAGCTCGGCGATGACCGGCGCCCGGTCGCCCAGCACCGCCTCCACGACCAGGCCTTCGCACGACCGCCCGGTGCAGCGCAGCACGGCCTGGTCGGGCTCGCCGTTGGCGGGGATCGGGACTGGAGCTTCGGGCAGGCCGACCGCGAGAAGCTTTGCGTCCTCGGGGAAGCGGATGCTCACGGAATCGCCGCCGCCCGCCGATAGCAGGAGCCGGACCCGGCGGCCGACGCCATAGGGTCGATCGGCAATTACGCGGATGCCCGGCGCCGGGGTTTCGACGAGTGGCGCCGGCGCGATCCACCGATCGCGCATGCTGTAGGGGAGCCGTCCCTGCCGCCACTTGCCCGGCATTGCCGCGGGCAGGGGCGCCTGCTTGGCCGCAATGCCCCAGTGCGCGGTTCCCGCGACCGAATCGCGGAAATAGTCGATCGTGAAGCCCAGCGGCCGCTCGCCGCTCGCGCGCGGGACGACCATGGCTGCTGCCCACAGCCCGACCGCGGCAACGGCGGCGAGCCCCGCTGCCGGCCGCGCGCGCTCGGCCGTGGTCTCGGCGATTGCGGGCAAGGCGGCGAGCGCGGCCAGCGGCGCGACCGCCCATAGCGGCCCATCGATGAGCAGCATTTCGATCAGCGCGAGGAGCTGCGCGAACATCAGGAACTGGACGAGGATCGCGGCGACGGCGAAGCCGGTCGCGGCGGCGGGCCAGCGACGTTCAACCGCGATCCCGGCCAGCGCGAGCGCCGGAGCGATGAGGAAAAAGATGGTCGCGCCGGGCAAAGCGAGCGAGCCGGCCGAGCCGAGGAGCAGGATCAAAAGCCAGCTCGCCGCGCGCATTCGCTCCCGGTCGAGGCCTTGTCCCCAGCGCGCCCAGATCGCCGCCATGGCCGCGATGAGCACGGCATACACCGCCAGATAGGCGACCAGCGGATGCGCCCGCCAATAGTCGCCGGCGCGAAGCAGCCCGGCGACGAAGCTCACGAGGGCCGCAGCCGCGATCCCGCCGACGACCATGCCGGCGGCAACGAGCAGGGGCTTGCCCACGGCCCCGCGGCGCCAGGCGAGCACGATGCCGGCGACCAGCAGGAAAGCCAGGGCGACGGCGGCCGCGAGCGCCGGCAGCACCAGGAACGCCCGGCCGGCGATGTCGGTGAACACCGTCTGCCGCCAGCGGGCATGGGCGGGATCGGACGCGGCGGCCATCGCGCGGGTCGCGGCCAATGCTTCCGTGCCGACATGCGCGAGGCTGCGCCGGTCGAGCGCCGCGACGGTGTCGCCGGTCGAGTGATAGCGGGTCTCGTTGCCGATGATGCCATAATTGAGCAGCGTCCAGCCGCGCGGCTTGAAGAACACCACGTCGGTCGTGTTCGGGATGAGCCTCGCGAAATCTGTGCTGATCGAGTTGGCGTAGGGCCGCCGGGCCGCGCTCGCATAGAGGCCGATCGCGGCGCCGTTCGGGTCGCTGGTCTCGAACATCAAGGCGGAGCCGGTCACTCCGCGAACGTCGATGTTGACCAGCGAATCGACCCTGGCCGCGAGCGGATCGGCGCGGACGAAGGCGTGGGCGCCGTTGAGCCCGAACTCCTCGCCCTCGTTGAACAGCAACGTGACCGGGCGCGGCGGCGGCGCGGCCTTGAGGATCGCGCCGATCTCGAGCAGGACCGCGACGCCGAGCCCGTCGTCGCCGGCCCCTGGCCCGGTCGGGGTGCTGTCGTAATGGGCGTTGAGCAGCAGGTGCGGACCGGGACGCGGCGAGGGGATCGTCGCGATGACGTTGCGGACGCGCGAGCAGCTGACCACGCGAGACTTGGGCAACGCGCTGCAGTCGCTCGCTTCCTGGATTCGCGGATCCAGCCCGATCGCGCGCAGCTCGGCGATCAGCCGCTCGCGGACCGCGTCGTCGGCCGCGCTGTCGACCGGGTGGGGCCGCTCGTCGCCGAGGATGCGCTGGAGCGTGGCTGCCGCCCGCGCGGAGTCGAATTGCCCGGCATTCGCGGGCACGGCCGGCGGAGCGATCAGCGTGCCCTTGAGGGCAAAGCCGGCCAGGATCAGCGCCAGCACCAGCACAGCGCGCAGCCATTCGCGTCGCGGGATCATCGTTCGCCCCCCAAAATCGCGCGGATAGTGGCAGCTTTGCCCGCGTTGACAATGACCGGCGCAACGCCCACCTCGCGCGGCGCCTCAAGCTCAAGGGAACAAGCGGAAAATGGGTTATCGGGTCGCGGTCGTCGGAGCGACCGGCAATGTCGGGCGCGAGCTCCTGAACATTCTCGCCGAGCGGCAATTCCCGGCCGACGAGGTTGCCGCGGTGGCGTCCGCGCGCTCGACCGGCGACGTGATCGACTTCGGCGACAGCGGCGAGGAGCTCAAGGTCCGGAACCTCGAGCATTTCGACTTCACCGGCTACGACATCGCCTTGTTCAGCGCCGGGGCCGATGTCAGCCGCGCCTTCGCGCCGGTCGCGGCCGGCCAGGGCTGCACCGTGATCGACAACAGCTCGGCCTTCCGCATGGACCCCGACGTGCCGCTGATCGTACCTGAGGTGAACCCCGAGGCGATCGCCGGTTTTGCGAAGAAGAACATCATCGCCAACCCGAATTGCTCGACCGCGCAGCTGGTGGTCGCGCTGAAGCCGCTGCACGACGCGGCGCGCATCAAGCGCGTGGTGGTCGCGACCTATCAGTCGGTTTCCGGCACCGGCAAGGCGGGGATGGACGAGCTGTTCGAGCAGTCGCGCAACATCTTCGTCGGCGACCCGTCCGAGCCGAAGGTCTATCCCAAGCAGATCGCGTTCAACGTCATCCCCCACGCCGGCGACTTTCTCGACGACGGCTCGACGACCGAGGAATGGAAGCTGGTCGTCGAGACCAAGAAAATCCTCGATCCGGCAATCAAGGTTTCGGCGACCTGCGTTCGCGTGCCCGTATTCGTCGGCCATTCGGAAGCGGTGAACGCCGAGTTCGAGAACGAGATCACGGCCGACCAGGCGCGGGCGATCCTGCGCGAGTCGCCCGGCCTGATGGTCGTCGATAAGCGCGAGGACGGCGGCTACGTTACGCCGGTCGAATGCGTCGGCGAATATGCGACCTACGTCAGCCGCATCCGCGAGGATTCGACGGTCGACAACGGGCTCAGCCTGTGGGTGGTCAGCGACAATCTGCGCAAGGGCGCGGCGCTCAACGCCGTCCAGATCGCCGAGCTGCTGGGCCGCAAGCATTTGCGGAAGGCTGCCTAGGGGTTGTCGCCCCAATAGCGCAGCAGCTGCATCTGGATCAGCTGCAGCGTCGTGTAATTCTCGTGCTTCATGGTCAGCCCCTCGAGCGCGGCGACCTCGTTGAGGTTGAACAGCAGGTTGCGGCGGAACGGGTCCTGGACGCGGCTCTGGATGAAGGTGATCGCGACCAGCCGCTCTCCCTTGGTCACGGGCTCGACCTCGTGGAGCGTGTCGGACGGATAGACGATCGCCTCGCCGGGCCTCAGCTTGAAGTGGATGTCTGCGTCGCCGAGCTTCACGTGCAAGGCGCCGCCTTCGTAGCTGTCGGGCTCGTTGAGGAAGATCGTGCAGCTGAGGTCGGAGCGGATTGGGCCAGTCGGTAGCTGCATGAAGGCGACGTCCGTATGGAGGCCGTACTTCATGCCGGGCTTGTAGCGGGTCAGCAGCGGGTGCGCGATCGTCACCGGGAAGGCGAAATCCCGAAGCTCCTCGCTCCGCAGCAGCGCGGCGTGCAGTAGCTGCGCGCTCTTTTGATAGGCGCTCTGGTCATGCAGCTGCTCGTTCTGCTTGGCGATATTGTGCGGGTTGGTGATGCGTCCGTCGACGAACGGCGCCGCCGCCGCGATCTTGCGGCATTCCTCGATCTCTTCGGGCGTCAGGATCGCCAGGACACGGTACATTCAGGCCTCTGAGCTGGAACGGGCAAGCGCCCGCGCAAGGAGCGGCGATTCCTGCGCCGCGCGATCGAGCATGACAAGGGCATCGTCGATGTCGGCGCGGTGGTCGCGCGTCGCCTCTGCGATCAGCTCGCGGCGAAGCTCGGGCGAATAATCATGTTCGAGCGCCTTGGAATAGCGCGTCATGAGCGAGCCCGACGCCAGGGTTTCGAGCGCTTGCCGGGAGGCCGGGAAGCCGAAATGCGCGCAGAGCCGCTCGAGCTGGCCGGCCATGTCCGCGAGCGCGCGATCGAAGTCGAGCCAGGCGATCGGCGCATCGGGCATCCGTTCGGCCCCCGCCTCGAGCGCGGTCATCTCACTCGCCCAGGCGGCGGCGGCCCGATGCGCGTCGCTGCGGTCCTGCCCGGGCATTGCGATTCCGCGCGAGGCGAGCCGCTGCGCGCGGCTCTCCGCCAGCCGCTGCAGCTCGATCAGCGAATTTTCGCCGGCGAGGATGCTTGGAACGTAGGCCCGCGGCGTCGCATATATGAACAGGACGCGCGATTGCGGGCCGGCCACGCGCGGCGCGATCTCGCTGACGAAGCTGGTCGCCTTGACCAGCGCCGTTTCCTCCCGCGCGAACGTCCGCGAGAACAGGGCCAGCGCAGCATCCGCGACCGGGTCGAGGCGGTCGGGCGTCAGCTCCATCATGTCGCGCAGGAACCGCGGCTCGCGGATCGCGAGGACGCCGGGAGGCTCGCCGAGCAAGCGCGAGATCAATGTCGAGCCGACATGGCCGATGTGGAAGATCCAGCGCGCGTCGCGGCGATCGCCGGCGGCGGCCTGGACCCGGCCCCACGCCACGATGGGCGTGTCGCGCGGCTGCTGCAGCATGCGGTCGTCGAGGAAGCTCGCCGCGCGATAGCTTTCGCGGTCCATCCGCACCAGGCGGACCTGCCCGCTCGCGACATCCAGCGCCTGGGCGAGCCAGGTCGCGTCGCGGGCAATGGCTTGCGGGTCGGGAGCGCTGGACATAGCGCCCCTTAGCCGCGCAAGAGGCCCTCGACCAAGACGGGAGGAG
>DASTID010000182.1:0-6690 GCA_035717905.1 Sphingomicrobium sp.
GCCGGCATCATCGAGCTGCCCGACGACGCGCCGGTCGGCGCCGCGTTCAGCAATTATGCCGGGCTTGACGACCCTCTGTTCGACGTCAACGTCACTCCCAACCGGCCCGACTGCCTGGGGGTCAACGGCATCGCCCGCGACCTTGCCGCGGCGGGGCTCGGCCATCGCAAGTTCCCGACCTACGACGTGGTCAAGGGATCGTTCGAGCCCGAGCCCAAGGTGGTGGTCGAGCAAGATTCGGGCTGCCTGTTGTTCTGGCGGCGGATCGTGCGCGGCGTGCGCAACGGCCCCAGCCCCGAATGGCTCCAGCAGCGCCTCCGCGCGGTCGGGCTCCGGCCGATCTCGGCGCTGGTCGACATCACCAATTTCTTCTCGATCGACCAGGCGCGGCCGCTGCACGTCTATGACCTGGGCAAGCTGAGCGGCGGCATCACGGTGCGCCGCGGTCGCAAGGGCGACCGCTTTCTCGCGCTCAACGGCAGGGATTATGAACCGACGACCGAGGATTGCGTGATCGCCGATGACAGCGGCGCGATCGGGCTTGGTGGCGTGATCGGGGGCGAAAGCACGGGCGTCGACGAGACCACGACCGACGTCCTGATCGAATGCGCTTTGTTCGACCCGGCGAGCATCGCCGCGACCGGGCGCCGGCACGGCATCGTCAGCGACGCGCGCGCCCGGTTCGAGCGCGGGGTCGACCCGAGCCATGCCGACACGGCGATCGAAACCGCGACGCAGATGGTGCTCGACCTTTGCGGCGGCGAGGCCAGCGAGCCGCGCATCAGCCAGTGGCACGTGCCCGGCGACGACCTCTTTCGGGCGCGGCACCTGATCCACCGGCCGGCGCGGGTGCGCGAGCTTGCCGGGATCGAAATCGAGGCGCGCGACCAGCTGGCGATTCTCGGCCGCCTCGAAATCCTGTCGGTCAACCCGGACGATCCCGAGAGCTGGAACGACGAGACCGAGCGGCTGGCGTTCCGTGCCGAGCGCGAGGCGGCGGGCAAGGATTCGTGGATCGTGCGGGTGCCGACCTGGCGCCCCGACATCGACGGCGCCGCCGACCTGGTCGAGGAGATCGCGCGGATCGCCGGCTATGACCGCATTCCTTCGACGCCGCTGCCGCGTCCAGCCGGTGTCGCCGCGCCGACCGCGACCCGCGCGCAGCTGGCCGAGCGGCGGGCGCGCCGAACGGCCGCGGCCCGCGGGCTCGACGAGGCCGTCACCTGGAGCTTCATTTCGGAAGCCGAGGCGGCGGAGTTCGGCGGCGGGCCGTGGCGGCTCGCCAATCCGATCAGCGAAGAGATGAAGGCGATGCGCCCGTCGCTGCTGCCGGGGCTGATTGCCGCCGCGCGGCGCAACCTCGACCGCGGCGCCGCCTCGGTCCGGCTGTTCGAGATCGGCCGCCGCTATCTCGACGACGGCGAGCATCCGACGCTCGCGCTCCTGCTCGCCGGCGACAGGCGGCCGCGCGCGTGGCAGGCCGGCAAGCCGCGGCCGTTCGACGCGTTCGACGCCAAGGCCGAGGCGCTCGCCGTTCTGGAAGCCGCCGGCGCGCCCGTCGCGAACCTGCAGGTGTTCCCCGACGCCGGCGTGACCTGGCATCCCGGCCGGTCGGCGAAGCTTGGCCTTGGGCCCAAGAGCATCGTCGCGAGCTTCGGCGAGCTCCACCCGCGGCTGGCCAAGAGCCTCGATGCTCCGGCCGGCGCGGTCGCCGCGGAAATCTACCTCGACGCGATCCCCGGGGCGCGGTCGGCGGGGCGCGCCCGCGCGGCCTATGCGCCGCCCATGCTGCAGCCGGTCACGCGCGACTTCGCGTTCATCGTCCCGCCCGAGCTGGCGGCGGGCGCCTTGCTTCGGGCGATCCGCGGCAGCGACAAGGCGGCGATCGCGGCGGTGCGCCTGTTCGACCGTTTCGAGGGGCCGGACGGCCTCAGCCTGGCGTTCGAGGTGACGCTGCAGCCCACCGACAAGAGCTTCACCGACGAGCAGATCGCCGAAATCTCGAAGCGGATCGTCGCCGCGGCCGAAAAGCTAGGCGCGCGGCTGAGAAGCTGATTCCAGCGCATTGATCGCGGCGTGGACCCGGGCCTCGATTTCCTCGCGCCCGAGACCGGCCGGGATCGTCGCCCCGACCTTGAACGTCACCATTCCGCCCGGCTTGACCAGTCCCCGGCCCCAGGCGCTGCCGCTGTCCACCGCGACCGGAACCACCGGCAGCCCGAGCGCCCGGTAGAGGCCGGCAAATCCCGGCCGCAGCGGCGGCTGCTCGCCCGGGCGCACTCGGGTCCCTTCGGGAAAAATGATCACCGAGCGCCCCGAAGCCGCCGCCCGCCGCCCCGCGGCGACCATCGCGCGCAGCGCTTTCGCGCCCGCGCTCCGCTCGACCGGGATGACGCCATAACGCCGCGTCATCAGCCCGAACAACGGGATGCCGGCGAGCTCGCGCTTCATCACGATCACCGGCATGTTCGACAGCGCGACCATCTCCAGCGTCTCGAGCATCGATTCGTGCTTGGCCGCGATCAGGTGCGGGCCGGGCGGAATCGCGCCCTCGATGCGCGTGCGCACGCCGAGGAGATGCTCGGCGAGCCAGCGGTGCAGCTTGACCCAGCTCAGCACCACCGCAAGCGTCGGCCGGGTGCCAAACAGGCTGGCGACGAGCCCGGCGATGACCCACAGCAGCGTCGCCGGGTAGAAGATCAGCGCATAGGCGAGCGAGCCCAGCAGGCGCATCAAAGGTCGGCCCACACCGCGAGCCGCCGAAGCACATATTTGTTGTACTCGCCGAACAAGGTGAGGAAGCTCGGCTCGGTGCGGACGGCGTCGGTCACGAGCCGGTAGCGGTGCCCGAGCACCTTGCGGAACTCGTAGCGCGCGCGGCGCATGTGCCAGTCGCTGGTGATCAGCCTGAGCGAGCGGAAGTGATGCCTGGCGAGCCAGCGGCCGGCTTCCTCCGCGTTCGACCGCGTGTCGACCGATTCGCTGCCGAGGTCGACGCAGCAGCCGAGCAATTTGCTTCGGCCCCCAAGCCGGCGCGCGATGTCCGCCTTGGTGACGATTGGATCGGCACCCGCCACAAGCAGCCTGTTGGCCTTGCCGTCGCTCAGCACGTCGATGGCGTGCTCGAGCCGGCCGCTGCCGCCGGTGAGGACCACGACGGCGTCGGTGCTAGGCGCGCTTGCCGTCGCCGGCTTGCCCAGCGTGAAGGCGAACAGCACGAAACCGAGCGCATAGAGCAGCGCCAGCAACGACAAGCCGCGCGCGATCATAGCGATTGCCGCAGCGCGCCGAGCACCGCCAGCCGCCCGGCCAGGGTCGCGATCGCGGTCAAGGCGAGTGGGAGGAGGGCGAGCAGCACAACGTCGCTCAAGCCGAGGCCGCGGTTGCCCGTCAAATCCCCGGCGAAGCTCGCGCCGGCGAGGAGCACGGCGAGAACCATGGCCGCCGCGCCGGCGCCGATCACGCTGCCGATGAACGCGTCGAGCGCGATCCGGCGCTGGAACAGCCTCGTGACCTGGGCATCGGTGGCGCCGATCCCATGCATCACTTCGATGGTCGAGCGATGCGTATCGAACGCGCCGCGGGCGGCCAATATTACGGCGGCCGCCGTCGCGCCGCTGAGCAGCAGCACCAGGCCGAGCGCGAGCCATTGCAGCGCCTGGAGCGACCGCAGAAGCGGCCGAAGCAACTCACGGTGAGCGGTCACCGCCACATTCTGCCCGGCGGATTTCAGGCGCTCGGCGACGGTCCCCGGGGTGACGCCGGGCTTCACGTCGAAATTGATCAGCGCGGGCACCGGCAGGTCGCTGCGCGCGGCGCTCGCCCCGAGCCATTGTTCGAGGGTCTTGCGCATCTCCGATTCGGGCACGGCTTCGACAGCGAGGACGCCGGGCGTCGATTTGACCAGTGCGATCAAACGCGGGAGGTCGCGACCGCCGCCCGGGACCTGCACCGAGTAGCGCCGCTCGGCCGCCTTCGCCACGACCCCGGCCGTGTTCGCCAGCGCCAGCCCCGCCGCGGCGACGATAATGATAGAGAAGCTCATGATCGCGATGACCCACGGGGTTGGGCCGCGCCAGCGCTGCGCCCCGAGCACCCGGCTTTCCGCCGATCGCCCGAATAGCCGGCCGATCATTGCGCGGGCCCGCTGAACGGCGGCGGCGGGTTCCGGAGCGCGCCGGTCGGGTCGACCATCGCGCCGTTTTCAAGGCGGATCATCTGGGCGCCCGGAGTGGCACTGATCAGCCCGACGTCGTGGGTCGCGACCAGGATCGTGGTGCCGAGCCGGTTCAGCGCGGTGAACAGGTGCAGCAGCCGCCGCGCCATCTCCGCGTCGACGTTGCCGGTCGGCTCGTCGGCGACGAGGATCTCGGGCCGGTTGATCACCGCGCGGGCGATCGCGACGCGCTGCTGCTCGCCGCCCGAAAGGGTCGGCGGCCGCGCGCTCGCCCGGTCGGCGAGGCCGACCCAGGCAAGCATCTCGCGCACCGGCCCCTCGACCTCCTGGTCGCTCGCGCCGGCAATGCGCAGCGGCAGCGCGACATTATCGAACGCCGAGAGGTGACGAATCAGCCGGAAATCCTGGAACACGACCCCGATCCGCCGGCGAAAATGGGGAAGCGCGTCGCGCGCGGCATCGCTCAGCTCCTCGCCGAACAGCCGGATTCGCCCCCGCGTCGGCCGCTGCGCCAGATAGAGCAGCTTCAACAGCGACGTCTTGCCCGCGCCCGACGGGCCGGTGAGGAAATAGAAGCCGCCGTCGGCCAGCCGGAAATCGAGATCGCGCAGGACTTCGGCGCCCGTGCCGTAGCGCAGGCCCACCGAATCGAACTCGACGATCGCAACCAGTCGAACCTCCCCTTCCCCGCATGCGCGCCTAGCAAGGCCGCCGCCTTGCCAAGCTTCGCGCATTCCTGTTTACCGTGCCCTCATCGTCCCGGAAGAGGGCTTTTGCGCGAATGATCCTGACCTGCCCCAGTTGCGGAACGCAATATGTGGTGAAGGACGGCGCGATCCCGCCCGGGGGGCGGCAGGTGCGCTGCGCTTCGTGCAAGCACAGCTGGCACCAGGATCCGGACGCGGACTCTGCAGCTCAAGAGCAGGAGTCTGCCGAGTTGGAGCCCGAAACGATGCTGGATGTTCCGGGCGAGGCGGACGCGGAGGACGAGTCGCTCGCCGAGGCGACCCTGATTGCGCCGCGCAGCGGGCCCGAAGCCGAAGAGCGGGCTTTTGACGAGGCGCTGGTGGACGAGGGCGAATCCGACGCTCCATTAGAGATCGAAGCAGGTGCCGAAGGTCCCGCGGCAACCGAGGAGCCCGACCCCAGCTGGGACGCTCCCCCGCAGCTCGAGGCGCAGGACGACGAGTTCAGCCCGTTCCCGGCGGCCGACGAGCTCGAGCCGCGCCGGCGCAGCCCGCTGCTCAAGCTGCTAATCCTCGTGCTGCTGGTCGCGGCGCTGGCTGCCGCCTTCTGGTTCCTCGCGCCGGGCGAGTGGAAGACGCGGATGGGCCTCGCCGGTACCGGCGCAACCCCGCTCGCACTGGTCACGACGCACATGGACCGGCAGCGGCTGGAAAGCGGCAACGAGTTGCTGACCGTCACTGGCCGGGTGATCAACCCGACCTCGAAGGACCAGGCGGTGCCCCCGCTCAAGGCCGAGCTGCGCACGCGCGCCGGCCAGGTCGTCTACAGCTGGACCATCGCCCCGCCGGCGCGGAGCCTGCCGCCGGGCGCGAGCGCGCGGTTCAACAGCACCGAGGTCGACGTTCCGCCGGGCGGCGACGAGCTGACCATCACCATCGGCCAGCCCAGGGCCTGAGCTACTCGAATTCGATCAGCCGCGCCGGGCGCTGCGCACCATCGATCGTCAGCCTTGTCTGGCGGACCACCGCTCCGTCCGTCTCCGTGTCGCGTGCAAAGCGGACCCGCGCGCCCTTGAGGACGCGCACCGTCGCCCGCGCCTGCACGACGGCGCCGCCGCGTGGCGGCGGCAGCGACGCATGGCTGGCGGCCAGAGATGCGGCGGCGATGAGCAACATGGCCGATGACTAACGCGGCAGCGCGCCAATGGTAAACAAAGGCTTAAGAACAGTCCCGCCGCGGGACGCTTCGGGCGCACGGCGGGCCGGCATTGCGCCCGTTTTGCGGCTTTGCTAGACGCCGCGCCGCGCCAGTGGCGGCGGCCTCGCGGGGCTTGCTACTCTCTCATGACGTGCGGTCGTGGCGGAACTGGTAGACGCGCAGCGTTGAGGTCGCTGTGGCCGAAAGGCCGTGGAAGTTCGAGTCTTCACGACCGCACCAACACCAGTCCGAGCCAATCCTGGAGATTGGCTGATTCTACTTAGCGAGGCGCGGGACGAGCCAACCCTTGCGACTGCGTCGCAAGAGCGATGTCTGTCGATTTTCTAGGAAATCAGGGCGAGCCTGGAGTCGTCGCGCCAGCTGCTACCGCGACGGCTACCGGCGAAACCCGGATCGCGCCCAGCCGGACGATCGACTTCTCCGGCGTGACATCGGCGCTCGCGCCGAGCTCGGCCGAGATTTTGGCGACCACCGCGGATTCGCGCGCGACCCGAACCGTGTAGCGGCCGTAGGCGACCCGTTCGAACAGGAAGAAGCCGTCGAAGTCGGTGCGCGTGGTCGCAATCACCTTGCCGGTGTCGTCGACCAGCTCGAGGTCGAGCCCCTCG
>DASTID010000183.1:0-2229 GCA_035717905.1 Sphingomicrobium sp.
TGCCCGCGAATCGCCTTCGGTCAACAGCACGCGGATATCCCAATTCACTATGATTGGATGATCCTCAGCGAATCCGAAATGGACCGCGATGCAACCTACGAATGGTTCGGCAAGCATGGGCTGCGATATTATGTCGCGGGCTGGATCGGCGAGACCGACGGCCATCGCGCCTACATGAGCCTGCAGCGTTCGCGGCGGCAGGGGCATGTCGCGCCCGAGCAAGTCGAGCAGTTCGCCCTGGTGGTACAACATATGGCCCAGGCGCTCTCGCTTGCCGTCAAGCTCGGTACTCTGGAACAGCAGTGCAGATTCAACCTCGAGGTGATCGACACACGGCCCCAGGCGATCTTCGCGCTCGATGGCGCGGGCAAGGTCTTGCTGACCAATGCCCGCGCGGATCGCCTGCTGAGCGCGGGCGACGGACTGGTCGTCTTCAATGGCCGCCTACAGTGCCGGCTGGGGTCGGAGCAGGCATCTCTCGATCGCGTGATCAACGCGGCGCTCGAACCGGAAGGGGCGGAGGCTCGGGGCGGCTGGACCCGGATTGGGCGCGCATCCGGGCGCCTGGCCCTGGTGGCGTTCGTCGCGCCGGTCGTGCCAGGCGAGCAGCTGCTCGGCTCATTCCATCCCAAAGCCCTGGTGTTCGTCAGCGATCCCGCGGAGGTGTCGTCGATCGACGATCAGGCGCTGCACGACCTTTTTGACCTGACGCTGGCCGAGGCGCGGCTGGCTAGCGCGCTGTCGCAGGGGCACAGCATCGAAAGCGCCGCGGCGCTGCTCGGGGTCCGGCCGGCGACCGCGCGATCCGAGCTCAAGTCGGTGTTCCGCAAGACGGGCGTCAATCGCCAGCAGGATCTGGTTCGGCTGCTGACCTCCATCAGCGCGATGTCGAGCGGCCCGCCGCGCGGCTGAAGGCGCGCGATACGTCCCCGGCCGAGACGCAATTCCGGCGCACGGAACTTCCCCGGCCCCGCTGCGCTGAATCGGCGCAACAGGGGAGTTGGGCCATTGCTCTCATGGCTCGTCATGACTGCGCTGACGTCGCCGACGGCCTTGCCGGCGGGGCCCGGCTTGCCGCCCGCCATGACCGAGATTGAAGCACCGGCGCCGCGATCCGTGGTCAATCTGCGCCTGGTGCGGCAACCGGCATTCGAACCCGAGCGGGTCCGCCGCTTCGGTGTGATCGTCGAAACCAGTGTCGCTCCCAATGCCGCGATCGGGCTCGGCCTGCTCAAGGTCAGCAAGCGCAGCGCCGGCGCGGTCGACCTCAAAAGCGAAGGGCGAAAGCCGAAGCGCAACGTCGGGCTGAGCTTCCACTTGCAGTTCTAACCGGCGGCGCGGTTGCAATCGCCCCGCGATTGCGGGCAAGCGCCGCCGATGCCCTCGACTTCCGTTCACCATCCGCGGCGGCTGGCCGACTATAGCGCCGACTATCGCATGCTCATCCTCGCCGCGATGGCGGTCGTCGCCGGAACTGGCGCGGCATTTGGCGCCTGGGCGCTGCTCAAGCTGATCGCGCTGGCGACCAATGTCCTGTGGTACGGCAATTTTTCCTTCGTCCCGGCGGCGATCGCGGATCGAGCGCCGCTCCTCATCCTGCTCGTTCCCGTGGCCGGCGGCCTGATCGTCGGGCTGATGGCGCGGTTCGGCTCGGACAAGATCCGCGGCCACGGCATCCCCGAGGCGATCGAGACAATCCTGTTCGGCGAGAGCCGACTGTCGCTGAAGGTCGCGCTGCTCAAGCCGCTGTCGTCGGCGGTGTCGATCGGCAGCGGCGGCCCGTTCGGCGCCGAAGGGCCGATCATCATGACCGGCGGCGCGATCGGATCGCTATTCGCGCAGCTGTTCCATTTGAGCGCCGCCGAGCGCAAAACCCTGCTCGTCGCCGGCGCCGCGGCGGGGATGACCGGCATTTTCGGGACGCCGTTCGCGGCGATCATGCTCGCCGTCGAGCTGCTGCTGTTCGAATGGAAGCCGCGCAGCTTCGTGCCGGTGGTGACGGCGGTGCTGGTGTCGCTCGCCTGGCGTTCGCTGCTGATGGGCTCCGGCCCGCTGTTCCCGTTCGCGGCGCCGACCCCGGCCGGGATCGAGCCGGTCGCCATCTCGGCCGTCCTCGGCCTCGCCACCGGACTCCTCGCCGCCGCGCTGTCGTTCCTGCTGTACCGGATCGAGGACGGGTTTCATGCCCTGCCGGTCCACTGGATGTGGTGGCCGGCGATCGGCGCGCTG
>DASTID010000184.1:0-2223 GCA_035717905.1 Sphingomicrobium sp.
TGCCCCGTGGCGTCCCGGATGACCCGCTCCAGAGTTTCCATGACCACCCGTTCGGACCGGGTGTGCCCAGGGGTTTCGACGCGCGTGGTATCGGAGAACAGCGCGAGCACGCCGTCATCACCCAATTGCCATAGGCGCGCCTCGTCCGTCGGCGCGCCCATCACCGGCGTGGGGTCGAACTTGAAATCGCCCGTGTCGATGATGGTTCCGACCGGTGAATGGACCGCGATCGCATACGACCCGGGAATCGTGTGCGTGACATTGATGAACTCAACGTCGAAGGCGCCGAGCTTGACATGCTCGCCCGGCTGCACGGGGTGGAAGACGACCTTTTCATCGAGCCGTGCTTCCCGTAGCTTGTTCTCCGCGAAACCGAGCGCGAGCGGCGAGCCATAAATCGGCACCTTGCTCTTGCCATCGAGCTGCGGCACGATATACGGCAGGGCGCCGATATGGTCCTCGTGGCCGTGGGTGAGCACGATGCCCGCGAGCCGCTCCTGCTGGTCCTCGATGAATTCGAGCTCGGGCAAGATCAGCTCGACGCCGGGATAATCCGGCCCGGCGAACGTCAGGCCCAAATCGACCATGATCCACTGGCCGCGGCAGCCGTAGAGATTGACGTTCATGCCGATCTCGCCCGACCCGCCGAGCGCGCAAAACAAGAGCTCTTCGCCCGGAATCATCGAACCCACATCATCTAATTTGACGCAACCCGCTGATACAGCAGGCTCAACCCCTGGATGGTCAGGTCGGGCTCAATCGCGTCGAACAGGTCGGTGTGCTTGTCGAACAGGTGCGCCAGGCCGCCCGTCGCGACCACCGTCGCCGGGCGCCCGATCTCGTTCTTCAAGCGCGCCGCCAGCCCTTCGAGCATCGCCACATAGCCCCAGTAAATGCCGATCTGCATCTGGCTTTCGGTCGTCCGGCCAATGACGCTGAGATTGCCCGTCGGCGCCTCAATCGCGATCCGCGGAAGCTTGGCAGCGGCGCTGACCAAGGCGTCGAGCGACAGGTTGATGCCGGGCGCGATGATCCCGCCCTTGTAGGCGCCGGACGCATCGACCACGTCGAAGGTCGTCGCGGTCCCGAAATCGATGACGATCAGGTCGCCCTTGTGCCTCGCGTGCGCGGCCATGGCGTTGAGCGCGCGATCGGCGCCGACATTGTGCGGCTCGTCGACGTCGAGCGCGATCGGCCAGGCGGCCTTGCCCTGACCGGCGATCACCGGATCGACCTTGAAATATTTGGCCGCGAGCACTTCGAGATTGTGCAGCGCGCGCGGCACGACCGTGCCGATGATCACCGCCTCGACGTCGCTCCGCTTATGGCCTTCGAGCTCGAGCAGCTGGTGCAGCCAGACCGCATATTGGTCGGCGGTGCGGCGGGGGTCGGTGGCGATCCGCCAGCGCGCCTTGATCTCTCCGCCATCGACCAGCGCGAACACCAGGTTCGTGTTTCCGGCGTCGACGGCGAGCAGCATGGCTGCGCTCCTACCGGCGCCCGGGCCGGTTCACAACTGAACGTCGCCCGCGTGGACAACCTCGAGCGAGCCGTCGTCGAGGCGCAGCCGCAGCGCGCCGTCGGCGTCGAGCCCGTCGAAGCGGCCGCGCAGCAGCTGCCCCTCGCCGCCATGCACGGTTAGCTGCGTCCCCAGCGGATGCGCCCGCGCCATCCAGGCGTGGCCGAGCAGCGCCGGCTCGCTCGCTCGCCATAATTGCAGCAGTCGGGCGAAGCTGCCCGCGAGCAAGGGCGCGAATGCGTCCGGGCCGAGCTGGCCGCCGAGCGCGGCGATCGGGCGGTCGGGAAGGGCGGGCGCGCTGGCGAGGTTGACCCCGAAGCCGACCGCGACGCGGTCGCCGCTGCGCTCGAGCAAGATGCCCGCCATCTTCTTGCCGAGCAGCATCAGGTCGTTGGGCCATTTGAGCATCAGCGCCTCGCCGGGCGCCGCCACGTCGAGCGCCTCGATCAGCGCCAGGCCCGAGGCGAGCGACAGGCTCGCCGCGGGCGGGTCGGCGGCGCGCAAGCAGACCAGGGTACTTCCGTAAAAATTGCCGGGAGCCGAAACCCAGCCCCGCCCCTGCCGCCCCCGGCCCGCTTCCTGCGTCAGCGCGACCAGCCAGTCGCCTTCGGCGGCGCCGGTGTCGGCAAGAAGGTCGGCATTGGTCGAGCCGGTGCGGTCGACGATGCGGATGCGGGTCAGAAGATCGACCCCGCGGCGCGATC
>DASTID010000185.1:0-4934 GCA_035717905.1 Sphingomicrobium sp.
CGCCCTTCCCTTTTGCGCTCCCCTCGCCCTAGGACCGGCGCATGCCACGGGCCTTCACCCGCGCGGTCAGCCCGCGGATCGCCGAATGCGCGCTGACCCATCTCGAGCGCCAGCCGATCGATCCCGCGCGCGCTAACGAGCAGCACGGGGCATATGAGCGCGCGCTCGAGGACACGGGATTCGAAATCGTCCGCCTGCCCGAGCTGCCCGACGACCCCGACGCGGTGTTCGTCGAGGACACGGCGATCCTTCTGGGTAGCCATGCTGTGATCACCCGTCCTGGCGCGGCCTCGCGCGCCGGCGAGGCCGATCACGCCGCGCGCGACCTCGCGCCTTACCTCACCATCCACCGGCTCGCCGCGGGCACGCTCGACGGCGGCGACGTGATGCGCATCGGCCGCATGCTTTACGTCGGCCTGTCGAGCCGGACCAACGCGCAAGGCGCGGACGCGCTTCGGTCGGTCGCCCGGCCGCTCGGCTACGACGTGATCACGGTCGAGCCGGCGCAATGCCTCCACCTCAAGACCGCGGTCACTTTCGCCGGGCCCGACGCCTCCGGAGCTCCGCGCATCCTGGTCAACCCGACGTGGGTCGATCCCGCGCTGTTCGCCGGCGCTGAGCCCATCCTCACCGACGAGCCCGCGGCGGCCAATTGCCTGCGCGCCGGCGACCGCCTGATCCTCCCCGCCGGCAACCCGCGCGCCGCGGCCGAGCTCCGCCGCCTCGGCTACGACCTCGTCGAGCTCGACGTCTCCGAGCTGCAGAAAGCCGAAGCCGGAGTCACCTGCATGAGCCTCATCGAAAGCTGAGGGAGGGACTGTCCCTCGGCGAGGGACCGTCCTTCCACGGGGACTTTCCCCTGCACAAAATTCTTTCCTACACGGCCTCTCCTGTGTTCCACTGCGGCAATGCAAGCACCGCTCCGCGTTGCGACGACCGCCGTTCGCCGCACATTAACGGAATCGCACAAAAAGGCGCCGCATCGCGTGACTTTAGTGACCTTAAGGGCGGTCCTCGCCGCCATTGCCGCCCTCATCCTCGCCGCCCCCGCCGCAGCCGAGCCCATCCTTCTCCGCCCCGCGCGCGTGTTCGACGGGGTGAACCCGCAACCGCACGACGGCTGGCAGGTGCTGGTCGACGGCGACCGCATCGCGATGGTCGGCCCGAACCTCATTGTCGCCGAGGGCGCGCGGACCATCGACCTCCCCGGCGCGACCCTGATGCCCGGGCTGATCGAGGGCCATTCGCATTTGTTTCTTCACCCTTACAACGAAACATTGTGGGACGATCAGGTGCTGCACGAGCCGCTCGCTTTGCGCACCGCCCGCGCCGTTGTCCACGCCGAGAAGACCCTGCTGGCCGGCTTCACCACCGAGCGCGATCTCGGCACCGAGGGCGCCGGCTACGCCGATGTCGGGATCAAACAGGCGATCGATCAGGGCATCATCCCGGGCCCGCGCCTGCTCGTCGCGACGAAGGCCAATGTCGCGCGCGGCGCTTACGGCCCAAAGGGCTTCGAGCCCGGCGTCAAAATCCCCCAGGGCGCCGAGGAGATCAGCGGCCCCGACGAGATGACCAGGGCGGCGCGCGATCAGATCGCCGCCGGCGCCGACGTCATCAAGATGTACGCCGACTACCATTATCTGCCCCGCGAGCCGAGCCGCCCGACCATGACCGAAGCGGAAATGGCGGCTGGAGTCGCGGTCGCCCATGACGCGGGCCGGCTCGCGGCGGCCCATGCGACGACCGCCGAGGGCATGCGCCGCGCCGCGCTCGCCGGGGTCGACACGATCGAGCACGGCTATGGCGGCACTCCGGAAGTCTTCCGGCTGATGCACGACAAGGGCATCGCGCTGTGCCCGACGATCGCAGCGTCCGAGGCGTACGCCCGCTATTTCGAGCATTGGGACGGCGCCGAGCCCGCGCCCGAAAGCGTCGAGGAGAACCGCCGCTCGTTTCGCCTCGCCATGCAGGCGAACGTACCGATCTGCATGGGCGGCGACGTCGGCGTGTTCGCCCACGGCCAGAACTGGCTCGAGATGGAAGCGATGCAGCGTGCCGGAATGCCGGCCGCGCAGGTGATGATCGCCGCGACCTCGGGCAATGCGCGCATCTTCCACCTCGCCGACCGCGGCGCGGTCAAGGCCGGCCTCCTCGCCGATCTCGTCGCGGTCGGCGGCGACCCGACCCGCGACGTCTCGGCCGTGCGCGACGTCCGCCTGGTGATGAAGGGCGGGCGCATCGTCCGCGGTCCCGCGCAATGAGCCGCCGAGGAATATTTTAGCTTTTCTTGACTGGCGGCCGGCGCCGCGCCGCGACAGCATTGCGCCGGTTCATACGGAGGTCCGATGCTCGAGACTCGCAAATTTCTGGTCGCGGCAATGCTGGCCGCAGTTGCCCTTGCCGCCCCGGCGCCGGCCGCCGCGCCGTCGCCCCTCGCCCGCTCGCTCGCCGATTCAGCCCGCGCGAAGGACCGCGCCCAGGACGCCCGCCGCCATCCCGCCGAGCTGGTCGCCCTCGCCGAGCTCAAGCCCGGTCAGAGCGTCGTCGACCTGATTCCGGGCACCGGCTACTGGACGCGCATCTTCAGCCGGATCGTCGGTCCGCGCGGCCACGTCTATGCGGTGTGGCCACGGCCCTACGCGCGCGTGGCGATGGGCGACGTCCAGCACCTGCAGGGCCTCGCGCGGCAGTACCGCAACGTCTCGGTGCAGATTCAGCCGGGCACCAGCCTCACCGCGCCGCGACCCGTCGACGTCGTCTGGACCTCGCAGAATTATCACGATTACAACGACAAGTTCATGGGCAATCCGGGATCGCTGGCGCTCGCCCGCGCCGCCTACCGAATCCTCAGGCCCGGCGGGCTGTTCATTGTCATCGACCATGCCGCCGCGCCCGGCCGCGGCATCAAGGACACCGACACGCTCCACCGGATCGAGCGCCAGGCGCTTATCCGGCAGGCGACCGCGGCGGGCTTCCGGCTGGCCGGCGAGAGCAATGCGCTGCGCAACCCGCGCGACCCGCTGACGATCAAGGTGTTCGACCCCAGGGTCCGCGGCCGCACCAGCCAGTTCGCGCTGAAGTTCCGCAAGCCGCGGCGTTAGGCGAGCAGCGCCTCGGCCTGGTCGAGCACCTTGGTGAAGCTGGCGACGATCGTCCGGTACGGCGTCGGCGAGGCCATATCGAGCCCGGCCGTCTTGAGGATGTTGTAGCCGTAGTCGGACCCGCCCGAGCGCAGCGCGCCGAGGTAGCGCTCGCGGTCGGCGTCGGTCCCGTGCATCAGCTTGTCGGCGAAATAGTTCGCGGCCGTGATCGAGGTCGCATACTGCCAGACGTAGAAGCCGAAATAGAAATGCTGGATGTACGCCCATTCGCTCGAATAGGCCGGCTCCATCCTCACGTTCGGCCCGTGGTAGCGCTTGAGCAGGTCGAAATAGAGCGCCGACATCTTGTCGCCGGTCAGCCCCTCGCCCTTGTTCGCGAGGTCGTTGATCGCCAGCTGGAACTCGGCGAACATCGACTGGCGGAAGAACGTCCCGCGGTAGTTCTCCATGAGCTGGCCGAGGTAGAACAGTTTCTCGTCCTTCGACGCCGCGCGCTCGATCATCATGTTGGCGAGCAGCAGCTCGTGCGCGGTCGACGCGACCTCGGCGATGAACGTCGGATAGTTGGACAGCTCGTACGGCTGGGCGGCGTTGGCGATCAGCGAGTGCATCGCATGGCCCCACTCGTGCGCATATTGCGACAGCCCGTCATATTTGTCGCTGAGGTTGAGCAGCAGATAGGGGTGCACGTCATAGGCGCCCGGCTGCATGTAGGCGCCCGACGCCTTGCCGGGCCGCGGGAACGGATCGAACCAGCGCTTGGCGCTCGAATCGAGGAACAGCTTCACATAGTCGGGCCCGAGCGGCTTGACCGCCTCGCCGGTCAGCTGGCGCATCTCGGCCAGGCTGTACGACCGGTCCGACTTCACCAGCGGCGGATAGATGTCCCAATAGCCCATGTCGGGCAGCCCGAGCATGCGCTGGCGAAGCGCGAAATAGCGGTGCAGCACCGGGAGCCCGCGGTTGGTCTCGGCGATCAGCGAGCGGTACACCGCCTCGGGCAGGTTGCTGCCGTCGAGCGCGGCTTCGAGCGCGCTGTCGTAACGCCGCGCCTTGGCCTGGAACAGGTCGCCCTTGACCTTGGTCGCGAGCGACGCGCCGAGCGAATTTTCGAACGCCTTGTAGCTCGCCCAGAACTTGTCGAAGACCTGCTTGCGGTCGGCGCGGTTGGGCGCTCCGCGTGCCAGCGTATAGCCCTGGTCGTCGAGGCGGATTTCCTTGCCGTCGCTGAGCTTGACCGTGGGTCGCGGCATGTCCGACGCGGTCAGCTGGTCGCGGATGTCTTGCGGCCCGGCGAGCGGCGTGCCGGCGGCCGCCAGCAGCTGCTCCTCTTTCGGCGACAGCGTGTGCTCCGCCTGGCGCAACGTGTCGCGCAGCCCGAACGCGAACTTGCCGAGTCCCGGATCGGCGGCGATCAGCGCATTCACCCGGCCGGCGCCGAGCGCGACGATCTCGGGGTTCGCCCAGGCCGTCGCTTCGCCGAGCGCGGTGAAGGCGTCCTGCGCCTTCTGTTTGCGCTCCTGGTTGGCGGCTACCTTGAGGTTCTCGTCGGCCTTGAGCGACGCATAAGTGTAAAGCCGCGAGAGGCGCTTGTTGAGATCGGACCCCGCTTGCAGCGCCGCCTTCAGCGTCGCCGCGCCGGTTCCGAGCTTCCCCTGGTAGCTCTTGAGCGACGGAATCGCTTTCAGGATCGCCTGGCGCTCCGCCTCCCACGCCGCGTCGCTCGGGTACAGTTCGGTGAGGTCCCATGCGGCTCCGTCGGCCGCCGGAGCTTGCGCGAACGCCGGCACCCCGCTCGCCAGCGACGCGGCCGTTGCCGCCGCGGCCGCC
>DASTID010000186.1:0-2567 GCA_035717905.1 Sphingomicrobium sp.
TCGTCGTCGTAAGCCGCGCGGATCGTCGCCGCATCCTCGGCCGGGATCATGCCGATCCTGCCCATCGCTTCGGCCGCGAACACCTCGATCCGCCACCAGATGCGGTAGCGGTTTTCGGCGGACCAGATGTCCGACATCTCGGGGCGCGAATAGCGGGGGACCATGTTGAGCCTTGTCGGTCGTCAAATCAGACAGGCCGCCTAACAATGCCGAGACAGCTACGCAAACTAGAGGTTCGACCTCTCACCCAGGCGTGACTGGAGCGAGACGCCCCGTGCAGACTACTGTCAGGCGGCGAACTCTTTGCGTGCGGCTTTTTCCAGGAAGCGTGACCGATTGTCCGACACCGCATCGATCGCGGCGAGTAGCCCCTCGTCGATCATCACGTTCACCCGCTTCTTCTTACCGGGCAAGGTGACGCCGATCATCGCGATTGCGATGGAGCCTTCCTCGAGCCGCGGCTCCGAGGGCTCTGGAATCGGTTCACCATCCTCGATCATTCCCGCGACGTGAAATGCGAGCGCCTCATGCGCGCCCTCGATGGCTTCGGCAATCGTTCGCCCGGCGCTGACGCAGCCATCAAAATCCACGAACCATGCGCCGTATGACGAATTGCCCTTTTCGATTTGCACCGGGAAATAGCGCTCCATCCTAATACCTCAGCTTGATGCCGCTCTGCCGTTCGATGCTCCGGATCGTGCCGATCGGAAGCTCCGGCTTTGGATGAGGCACTGTCACACGTCCGGCACGGCCACGCTTCTTGAGTTGCACGTGGCTGCCCTTCTGGTCGACGACGATGAAACCCGCCACCCTCAGCGCTTTCAGAACCTCACGGCTCGTCGTCTATTACACACTCGTGTGTATTTAAAGGCGGCAGACATCAAATCAACCCCATTGCGCGCAGGCTGGTGCGTCCGCTGGCGCCGACGATCACGTGGTCGTGGACCGTCACCTTCATGTGGCGGCCGGCCTCGACCAGCTCGCGCGTCATGCGGATGTCCTGCTGGCTGGGCGCCGGGTCGCCGCTGGGGTGATTGTGGACGATGATCAGCGCGGTGGCGCCGAGCGCGATCGCGCGGGCGATGACTTCGCGGACGTGGACCGAGGCCTCGTCGACCGAGCCCTGCCATAGCGCCTCGTTGGCGATCAGGACGTTCTTCGCGTTCAGGAACAGCACCCGCACTTCTTCTGTTCGACGATGCGCCATCGCCGCATGGAGATAATCGCCGAGCGCATCCCAGCTTGAGAGCACCGGCTGGCCCTCGATCCGAGCCTCGAGCATCCGCAGCGCGGTCGCTTCGGCGATCTTCAACGCAGCGATGGTCGCGTCGGTCAGGCCCTCTCGGCGGAGCTGGCCGGCGCTGGCCGACAGAAGCGGCCCGATGCCGCCGGAATCTTCGAGCAGCTTCTTGGCGAGCGGCTTGGTGTCGACGCGCGGGATCGTCAGCGAGAGCAGATATTCGATCAACTCATAATCGTGGAAACCCGCCGGACCCGCGTCTAGCAGCCGCTTGCGCAGCCGCGCGCGGTGGCCGCTCGGTTCGTCCTGAGTCCTGCCGACGCGCTCGTCCATGGCGTCCCTTGCTGCCACCGGTCCGAGCAGTGGCGACTAGACCACAGTTGCATTCGGCTTGGAAGCGGGGTCATGCCGCCGCTGGAACGGTCGCAGCCGGGAGGGGTTAGTAATCGCCTATGGCGGAGCGGCCGAACGACCATACCGACGAAGGCACGATCGTCGTGCGCCGCCGCCGCCCGTGGGGTCGGATCGCGACCCTTGCCGCGCTCGGCCTCGTCGCACTGCTGGTCGTCGCCATCGCCATCGTGTGGATCGAGCGCCGGCCGATCGCGAACCGCTTCCTCCAGCGCGAGTTCGAGCGTCGCGGAGTCCAGGGCAGCTATCATCTCGACCGCGTCGGCTTCCGCACGCAGCAGGTCAGCAACCTGGTGATCGGCGATCCCAGGCATCCCGACCTCGTCGCGCGCTTCGCGCGAATCCAGATGCGCCTGAAGTGGGATGGGAGCTTCGAGGTCTATCGCATCGTCGCGCGCGGCGTCCGCCTGCGCGGCCGGCTGGTCAATGGCAAGATCAGCTGGGGACAGATCGACAAATTGCTGCCGCCGCCCAGCCGCAAGCCGTTCCAGCTGCCGAATTTCGTGCTCGACGTCGCCGACAGCAGCATTTCGCTGGTGACGCCGTTCGGGCCGGTGGGCATTGCGCTCCAGGGCAACGGGATGCTGAGCGGCGGGTTCAAGGGCCGGGTCGCGCTCGACAGTCCGCGGATGGCGCCGGGGCGCTGCGCCGCGAGCGACGTGCGCGCCGACCTGGCGGTCGCAGTCGTCGCCCGCCATCCCAAGGTCGAAGGGCCGGTGACGCTTTCGCGATTCGCCTGTCCCTCGAGCCGCTTCGACGTCCGCGCGCCGCGGTTCGACGCGAAGGCGACGTTCAACGAATCCTTCACCCGGGTCGATGGCAGCGGGCGGATGGCGATCGAGACGCTGGTCGCGGGCGCGAACGGCCTGGCCGCCTTCGGCGGAGAGCTGACTTACGAGGGCAGCCTCGCCGAGGT
>DASTID010000187.1:0-3817 GCA_035717905.1 Sphingomicrobium sp.
TTGAGGCTCGGCTCGGCCTTGATCTCGGCGAGCGTCACCGGCCGCTCGAGCGGGCGCACCGGCTCGACCCGCACAGACACCCAGTCGGCGTCCCTGGGGTCGGGCGCGGGGCCGCGCGTCACCCGCATGATCCCGACCACGGCCTTGTCGGACATGCTGTGGTAGAAGAACGCCTCGTCGCCGGCCTTCATCGCCTTGAGGTGCAGCCGCGCGGCGTTGTTCCTGACGCCGTCCCATTCGGTCGCGCGATCGCGCACCAGGTCGTCCCAGCCGTAGCTTTCGGGCTCCGATTTCATCAGCCAATGGGCCATGCCCCGCCATTAGCCGCGCCGGGCGCGCGCACAAGCCGCCAAAGCCCCTGCGGTCAATTGTGCTTAAGTGTCGGTGAAATGGGGATTTTCGATTTTGTTCCGACGCTTGTCGCGCGACTCGCCCGGTTCACCGCGCGGTGGGTTGGCGGGCGTTAACGCATACCATATCTGGCCTTCAGCGATTGAGAGCGAGCGAGCTTCAGCGCGCATGAGACGCGCGGGCTCCAGGGCAAGACGGACGATTATTGGAGCGCCACGGGGCCTCTCGTCCGCCATTTGAGGGCAAAAATTTAGTGATCAAGCTGTTGGGTAGCCGCGGCGCCGCCGCGGTGACGGGGATGTTGATGTGCGTGCTGGGCTCGAGCGGAGCCTCGGCGCAGGCGACTCCCGTCAATTTCAATCTCAAGGCCGCGGTTCAGTCGGCCGCGCCGGTCGCGACGCTGATGCAGCGCGCGATCGCCCGGACCAGCGCAGCCGTCACGCTCGGCAACGGCGCCGTCGTCCAGGCGCAGCCGGCGCGTTCGGTGACGCTCAGCCTGACCCCGTCGATCGCCCGCGAGGCCGCCTGGCTCTACCGTGGCGGCTGGCCGCTCTATGCGCTGGTCGACCGCTATGCGACCAACGCGCCCTTGAGCGAGGAGATGAACTGCCTCGCCACCGCCGTCTATTTCGAGGCGCGCGGCGAATCGCTCGAGGGTCAGCTCGCGGTCGCCCGCGTCGTCATGAACCGCGCCGCGTCGGGCAAATATCCGCCGAGCTGGTGCGCGACGGTCAAGCAGCCGTGGCAATTCTCGTTCGTCCGCAACGGCCAGTTCCCCTATGCCGACCGCGATTGCGATGCGTGGCGCAAGGCCGAGGCGATCGCCGAGCTCGCCGCCGCCAATATCGTCCCCAGCATTCCCACCGACGTCCTGTGGTACCACGCCGATTATGTGGCGCCGTCGTGGGGCAGCCGCCTGAACGTGGTCGAAAAGATCGGCGCGCACATCTTCTACAAGGCTTGAGCAGCCACATATTTCGAGGGGCGGGAGGCGTTCCGGGCATTTGTCCGGGGCGCCTTCTTCGTTTCGGCGCGGCGCCGAGTCGGTTCGCCGATAACTTGGTTCATCGGGGATTCGCAGGCGAGTCTTTGAGGCGCAGCATGCCTTGCATCCGGGGGAAGCGGAGCGCGTAATCGGGGAGGGCTCGCGGGTGCTCAGGATTTTGATCGTCGAAGACGATTCGCAGCTGGCGGAAACGCTCAAATATCTGGTCGAGGACAATCCGCGCTACCATGTCGCGGCGATCGCCGAGGACGCCGACGGCGCGGTCGCGGCGGCCGCGGAGCACGATCCGGACCTCGTCCTGCTCGATCTCCATCTCGCGCACGGCACGACCGGCTTCTCGGTCGCCGCCCGGCTCACCGACCAGGAAATTCCCTGCCTGTTCGTCAGCGGCAAGGCGCCGCGCTTCCCGATGCCCGACCTCGCGCTCGGCTGCCTGATGAAGCCGTTCACCGCGGAAGACGTCCACCGCAGCCTGGCGATGGCCGAGGACCTGCTGCGCGGCCGCGAGACGCTGCGGCCGCGGCTGCCCGACAATCTGACGCTCTACGAGCCGAACGACGAGCCGGCGCTTCCGGAAATCGGCTACATCCCGTCCAAGCGGTCGCTGAGGACCCGGCTCGAGCACTGGATCTCGCGCCAGCCGCGGCTCGCCAGCTAGTCACCGGAGGGCGCGGCCGCGTATAACAAGGCCATGCGAAGCCTATTGATTCTCGCCATGCTGGCGCTCGGCGCGGCGGCGCCGGCAGCGGGCGACGAGCAATGCGCCGCCAAGCCGTTCACGCTCAACAAGCCGGCGCCGGCCAAGCCGCAAGCCAGGCCCGCGCCGGCCAAGCCGAAGACGGTCGCGACCAACGCGCCCAAGCCGTACAAGCCCAAGCCGGCGCCGAAGATCGACCTTAGCTGCAAGGACCCGCCGCAGCGTAAGCCGGGCTGACGAACGGAGGGCTGGACACGCTTCATTTGTAGCGCTACAGATGTAGCGCAACATTGCCGAAGGAAGCCGTCATGCGCTCGATCCTCCCCTTGTTCCTTGTCCCGTTGGCTGCCAGCGCGCCGGCGCTCGCGCAGGAAGCCGTGCCGGTCCCCGCGTTCCGCTCGGTCGAGCTGCGCGGCGGCGGCGAGGTCATCGTGCGCCCGGGGCCGGTCCAGCGCGTCACCATCGTCGACGGCAGCAGCCGGTTCACGCGGATCTACGCGCGGCGCGATGGCGAGCTCAAGATCGACGCGTGCGACGAGCGCTGCCCGCAACATTACCGCCTGAGGGTCGAAATCCAGAGCCCGCGCGTGCCCGACGTCGCGGTCAGCGGCGGCGGCTCGATCGCGACGCTCGGCGGCTTCCGCCCGCAATCCGAGCTTGCCGCCGCGGTCAACGGCGGCGGCGGGATCGACCTGCGCTCGGTCGAGGTGCGCGACGTCACCGCGGCGGTGAACGGCGGCGGGCGCATCAACGTGCGGCCGGGCGCCAGCCTGACCGCGGCGGTCAGCGGCGGCGGGTCGATCCGCTACTGGGGAAATCCGGCCGTCACCCAGGCGGTCCAGGGCGGCGGGAGCATCGGGCCGGGCCGCTAGGCGAGCTCGGCGATTTCGACCTGCTCGCGGCCGAAGCGCAGCCCGACCGTGAGAAGAGCGCGGAAGGCGTTGTAGCCGCCGGATCCGGGGTGGAAGGCGTGGAAGAACAGCTGCGGCTCGCCGTCGAGGCCGGGCGCGACCGACGCATGGCCGGGCGCGGTCCATTCGCCGGACGACTTGAGCAGCGGCTCGCCCTGCTTGACGTAAGGGCCCATCGGGCGGTCGGCGACGGCGACGCCGATCCCGTAGGACGGGGTCGAAAAATCGTTGCCGGCATAGAACAGCCAGTAGCGGCCCTGCTGGCGGGTCACGAACGGCCCCTCGATCAAATGCCCTTCCCAGTCGAGGTCGTTGGACAGCACGATCTCGCATTCGCCGAGCAGCGAGCGGCCGTCAGGGGCGATGCGCTGGGCGCGGATCGGCGTCGTCATCGCATCGACGATCGCCGGCGCCAGGCCAAACGCATCGAGCGCGGCGCGCACCCGCGCCCAATTGGCCAGCGCCGACTCGATCAGCGGCTGCATGAGAAAGAAGCGTACCATCGGCCGCTGCGCATTGGCCCAGGGGACGATCGCCGCGGCGAAGGCGGCGGTGCGCCGGTCCTCGTCCGCCTCGAACAGTTCGGAAACCAGCTCGGGATGGGCGCGGAGCAGCATCGCCAGCGGCCGCGGCCAGATGCTGTTCCGGTCGTCCTTCCAGAACAGCCAGGGGCTTCCGTCGGCGTCGACGAAGATGTGAGAATCGATCACGCCGCCGCTCATTCGGGGCAGGCCGGGCTCGTAGCCGAGGCCGGTGGTGTCGACCGGGGTCCCGGTGACCAAGGGGGCGCCATTGTCGATCCACGGCCCGGCCGGGGCGGCGCTGCGGGCGAGGCCGATCGCCAGCGCGTTG
>DASTID010000188.1:0-18698 GCA_035717905.1 Sphingomicrobium sp.
CGTCAGCGGCGAGGCGGGCACGTGGAATTCGGCGGAGGCGTGGTCCGCGAGCCACGATGCGTGATCCGAGGCGCGTCGCCATCCTGATCTCAGGCCGCGGCAGCAACATGCGCGCGCTGGTCGACCATGCCGACGGCTACCAGGTGGTCCTGGTCGCCTCGAACAAGCCGCGGTCCGCTGGCCTCGAATTTGCGCGCAAATCCGGCATCGCCACGTGGAGCCTCGACAGCAAAGGCATTGGACGCGAGGAATGGGACCAGGAGCTGAGCCGGGTGCTCGAGGAGCATGCAGTGGGAACGATCGCGCTGGCCGGGTTCATGCGCATCCTCTCGCCCTGGCTGGTCGAGCAATGGCGCGGGCGAATCGTCAACATCCACCCTTCCCTGCTGCCCCGCTACCGCGGCCTCGACACCCACGCCCGCGCGATCGAGGCCGGGGATTCGGTTGGCGGTTGCTCCGTCCATGTCGTGACCGAGGAGCTCGACGCCGGCGAGGTGCTCGGCCAGGTCGAGGTGCCGATCGAGCCCGGCGACACGCCGGAGGCGTTGGAAGCGCGCGTGCTCGCCGCCGAGCACCGCCTCTATCCCCATGTGCTGCGGGAGTTCGTCGATCGTGACTGATCCTTTGAGCGAGGTGCGCAAGATCGCGCTGGAGCTGCCCGGAGTTGATGAGCGGCTGTCGCACGGCCAGCCGACCTTCTTCGTCGCCGGCAAGCAGTTCGCGCAGTTCCGCCGGAATCATCACGGCGACGAGCGCACCGTGGTCTGCGTGCGCGTCGGCAGCCTCGACGAGCAGGCGATGCTGCTCGAAGCCGACCCGGATACCTATTCGAAGCCCGCCTATCTGCCGAGCTGGATCGCGATCAATCTGGCCGGGGAAATTGTCGACTGGGACCATGTCGGCGATCGCATCGCGCAAAGCTGGGAGCTTGCCGCGCCGCGCCGGCTGCTCGAGGCCGGCGGCCGATGACCGACGATAAGACCCGCCGCCGCTGGATCACGTTCGGGGAGCTGCTCGGCCTTGCCGCGCTGGTCGTCTCCGCCGTGGGCGTGTGGATCAGCTGGAAAAACAGCGTCGAGGACAAGCCGACCCGCATCGTCGAGCAGCGCCAGGCGATTCCGCTGACCCTGCGCGGCAAGGCCGTGGACGACGGACGGGCGCTCGAAATTACGCCGGTCGAGCAATCGCATGCCCTCGAGTCGCTGACGATCACCTTGAAAGGCGCGCGCCCGATCGAGCTGGGCAGCGACGGCCGCCTTCGCGCCGGCGCTCTCGAACAAGCGCTCGGCGACCGCAAGGAAGACAAGGGCGTGCACAGCCTGCCGCTGCGGATCGACGCCCGCTACGTCGAGATGGGCAAGGACCGGCGCGCGTCGGGCCGCTACACTTTGCGTTACGAATGGCAAGGCGGCGGCCTGTTCGGCGGCCGCTCGCTTCGGCTGGTCAGCTTCGGCCGCTAGCTCAGCCGACGATCTCGTCGGGCGCGAAGAAGAAGTCGATCTCGATCTTCGCATTCTCGTCGCTGTCCGAACCGTGGACCGAATTGGCCTCGATCGATTCGGCATAGCATTTGCGGATCGTGCCTTCGGCGGCGTCGGCCGGGTTGGTCGCGCCCATCACCTCGCGGTTGCGCTTCACCGCGTCCTCGCCTTCGAGCACCTGCACGACGACCGGGCCCGAGGTCATGAAGTTGCACAGGTCGTTGTAGAAGGGCCGCTCGCTGTGAACCGCGTAAAAGCCCTCGGCCTGCTCGCGGCTCATGCGGATGCGGCGCGAGGCGACGACCCGCAGCCCCGCTTCCTCCAGCATCTTGGTGATCGCGCCGGTGAGGTTGCGGCGGGTGGCATCGGGCTTGATGATCGAAAAGGTGCGCGTCGCGGCCATGACCGGGCGGTCTCCTGTGATTGGGGCTGGTGGAATTGGCGGCAGCGCCTAGCGGGCCGAGGCGACCGCGACAAGCCTCACGGCTGCTGCGCCCATTTGCCGTCCGATTGCGCCCAATAGCGGGGCTCGATCCCCTCCCGGCCGGTGAGCGATCGCCACGCGTCCCGCGCCGCTTCGACGCCGCCGCTGTCGAACAGGAAGAAGGCCCGGTCATAGGCCAACGCGGCCTCGCGCCAGAGGCCGTCGGCGATCAGCATGTTGCGCGCCAGGTTCGGCGCGTCGAGGCTGGTCGAGAGCAGGATCGGCTGGCGCGCGTCGTCGCTGCCGCCGGCAAGGCCGTGGGGAAGGAAGCTTGCCGGCCCCTGGTCCCACAGCTGCCGGTCGAGCCGGGCGAGCGCGGCCTCTTCCTCGGCAACCACGAGCAGGCGTCCGCCGTCCGCGAGCACTTTTGCCGCGATGCCGGCAATCACCTGCTCGGGCGCCTTGCCGCCAAGCTGGTAGAAATCGACCTGCACGGGCCGCGCTTCCTCAAGCTTCGAGCACGTCCTCGACATATTGGTCGAGCAGCCGGACCCCGAAGCCGGTCGCGCCCTTGTCGTAGGTCACGCTCGCCTTGTCGGACCAGGCCTTGCCGGCCATGTCGATATGCGCCCATTTTACGCCGTTCTCGACGAACCGCTGGATGAATTGGGCAGCGGTGATCGATCCGCCCTCGCGCGGTCCGACATTCTTCATGTCGGCGATCGGCGAGTCGATCAGCCGGTCGAATGGCTCGGCAAGCGGCATCCGCCACAATTTGTCGCCCGATTCGCCGCCGGCTTTCGATAGCGCTCCGGCGAGCTGGTCGTCGTTTGCGAACAGGCCGGCGAACTCATGGCCGAGGCTGATCAGGATCGCGCCCGTCAGGGTCGCGAGATCGACCACGGTTCCCGGCTTGTAGGTGCGCTGGACGTAGGCGATCGCGTCGGCGAGCACGAGCCGCCCCTCGGCGTCGGTGTTGATGACCTCGACCGTCTGGCCGGACAGCGTGGTGACCACGTCGCCCGGACGCTGCGCATTGCCGCCCGGCATGTTCTCGACTAGCCCGCAAATGCCGACGATATTGGCCTTGGCCTTGCGCAGCGCGAGCGCCTTGAGCGCGCCGACGACCGCGCCGGCGCCGCCCATGTCCCACTTCATCGCCTCCATGCCCGCCGCCGGCTTGATCGAAATGCCGCCGGTGTCGAAGGTCACGCCCTTGCCGACGAACGCCGTCGGGGCGCTGCCCTGCTGCCCGCCGTTCCACTTGAGCACCAGCAGCCGCGCCTCGCGGACCGATCCCTGCGCGACTCCGAGCAATGCGCCCATGCCGAGCTTTTCCATCGCTGCCCGGTCGAGCACCTCGACTTCGAGCCCGGTTCCGTCGATCGACGCCCGAACCCGCTCGACGAAACTCTCCGGGTAGATGATGTTGGCCGGCTCGGTGACCAGCTCGCGGGTCAGCGACACGCCTTCGAACACCGGCTGCCAGCGCGAGCGGAAGCGCTCCTCGGCGCCCGCGCCAGCGCCAACGATCGTCAGCTCGGTCAGGGTCGGCTTGTGCTTGTCCTTGAGCTTGGTCCGATAGCGGTCGTAGCGCCACGAGCGCAGCATCCCGCCGAGCGCGACCTTGGCCGCCGCGTCGGCGTCATAGCCGAGGCCGGTGAGATCGACGACGGCGCTCGTCTCGCCCGAGGTCAGCAAGCGCGCGACGGCGGTTCCGCCGAGCTTTTCCGGCCCGTCGCCTGATTTGCCGTCCTTGCCGGCGCCGACGACGACGATCCGCCGTCCTTCGGCGAAATGCTCGGCGGCGCTGCCAGCTTCCGCGTCGAAACGCTGGCGCCGAAGGGCTTCGCGAAGGCCGGGCGCACGGTCGAGGATCGCCGCCGCATCCGGGCTCGAGCCCGGAAGGACCAAGGCGAAATCTCCGTCGGGCAGTCGGTCGGCAAAGCGGATCTGCATGAAAACACCTCTGAATACTGAAGTTCGTGGGGCTTTAGGATGCACCGGGCGGCTTGGCAAAGCCGAGCAAGCCGGATTGTCGCAGCGAGCGCGACCGGATAGGCGAGACCCAGGCTAGGCCAGTCAAGCGGCGGGACACATAGGTTTGCGCAAGTCATACGTCTGGTGGACCGCGCTCCCGGTGCTGCTCGCTGCCCCTCGCGCCGTCCTCGCGCAGGAGATGCCGGCGACACCGGAGCCCCCGGAGGCCCCCGCGGCACAACCCGCGGAAGAGGTCGTCGACTTCAGCGCCGAGACGGTCACCTACGACAGCGACGCTGACGTCGTCACCGCGAGCGGCGCCGTGCGCATGGCGCGCGATGGCAATTTCCTCGCCGCCGACGAGGTGATGTGGGACCGAAACTCCGGCGAGGTGCGGGCCGAAGGCCATGTCGTCCTGCTGACCCCGGAGGGCGACAAGCTGGTCGGCGACACCGTCACCCTGACCGACAGCTTCCGCGACGGAACCATCGACAATCTGCTGATCGTGCTCGAGAGCGGCGGCCGGATCGCCGCCCGGCGCGGGACCCGGGCCGACCGGCTGATCACGCTCGAAAGCGCGATTTACTCGCCATGCCCGGTGACTTCGCCAAGCGGCTGCCCGAAGCGGCCGAGCTGGTCGATCACGGCGGCGCGCGTCATCCAGGATCCGGTGCACAATCGCGTGCGGTTCGAAAGCGGCCGGCTCCAGCTGTTCGGAGTCAGCCTGCCGCTCCTGCCGATCTTCTCTCTCCGCACCGATTCCGGCGGGGCGACCGGCTGGCTGGTGCCGGATTTCAGCATCTCGACCAAGAAAGGGTTCGAGATCGCCGTGCCATACCACTGGCAGATGGGGCCCAGCCGCGATCTCACCCTGACGCCCCACCTCTACACCGGGGTGTTCCCGGCGCTCGAGGCGAAATATCGCGAGCTCAACCGGCTCGGAGCGTTCCAGATATCCGGCTTCGGCACCTACGGGACGATCGAAAGCGCGAACCCGCTCGCGACGACGTCGACCAACCAGCGCGACTTCCGCGGCTATTTCGAAGCCAACGGCAAGTTCCAGCTCGACCCGCTGTGGAGCGTCACCGGATCGCTGCGCGCGGCGAGCGACAAGACCATCACGCGCCGCTACGACCTCACCCGCGACGACCGGCTGCGCAACGTCATCAACGCCGAGCGGATCAGCCCCGATTCCTACATCAGCATCGCCGGCTGGGCGTTCCAGGGCTTGCGGCCCGAGGACCGGCAAAAGGAAATGCCGATCGCGCTGCCGGCGATCGACGCGCGCTTCCGCACCGGCGAGCCGATCGTCGGCGGCAATATCGAGCTGCAGGCCAACAGCCTGTCGATCATCCGCATCGACGGGCAGGACACGCAGCGGGCCTTCGCCAGCGCGCGGTGGGACATGCGGCGGCTGACGCCGTGGGGCCAGGAGCTGATGCTGACGGCCTATTCGCGCGGCGATGTCTATCATACCGAAAATGCGCAAAGCACCGATGTCGCGATCTATCGCGGCACGAACGGCTGGCACACGCGGCTGATCGGGGCGCTCGCGGCCGACGCGAAATGGCCGTTCGTCGGTCCGGCCCTGGGCGGCGTGCAGCGGCTCGCCCCGCGCGTGCAATTGGTGCTGACCCCGCCGACGCCGAACCTCGACATTCCCAACGAGGACGCGCGCTCGATCGACCTCGAGGACAGCAACCTGTTCGCGCTGAACCGATTCCCCGGCTACGACCGCTGGGAGGACGGGTCGCGCATCACTTATGGGGTCGACTGGTCGCTCGACCGCCCGAAGCTGTCGATCATGACCACGGTCGGGCAAAGCTATCGCATCAGCCGCCGTCAGGTTTTCCCGGAAGGAACCGGACTGACCGATCGCTGGTCGGACGTCGTCGGACGAACCCGCATCCGCTATGGCCGGTTCATCGACCTCACCCATCGCTTCCGCCTCGACAAGGACAATCTCGCGGTGCGGCGCAACGAGGTCGACCTCACGGTGGGCAGCGACCAGACTTACGCCCAGATCGGCTACCTCCGCCTCAACCGCAACATCGACCCGTCGGTCGAGGACTTGCGCGACAAGGAGGAGCTGCGGCTCGCCGGCCGGATCCTGTTCCAGCGCTATTGGTCGGTGTTCGGGGCGACGGTGATCGACCTCACGGGCACGGGCGAGGACCCGCTGACTCTCGAGGACGGCTACACGCCGGTCCGCCACCGGCTCGGGATCGCGTACGAAGACGAGTGCCTGGAGCTTGGCCTGACGTGGCGACGCGACTATGAGCGCCTCGGCACCTTCCGCAAGGGCAGCACCTTTGCCCTCCATTTCGCTTTGAAGGGGCTTGGCCGCTAAGGCTGCGTTCAGCGGCCAAGGATAAACGGCTTCATCTATTGGGCTGGGGATTAAGGGAAATTCACGACGTGCTAGCAGTTGTTGGACGAAAATCGACGCGCGTGCGCTCCGCGGCCGCGGCTCTTGCAATTCTCGCCGGCACCGCCGCTTTCGCCCAGGAAGCGAGCGAGTCCGAAGCGCCGGCGGAGCCCAACAGCACCAGCGCCCTCAGGCTCCCGGAAAACCCGCAGGTATTCGGCCAGGCGATCCCCTCGGTGGTCAAGGCCACCGCGATCGTGAACGGCGAGGTCATTACCCAGACCGACATCGACCAGCGCCTCGCCTTGCTGGCCATCGCCAACGGCAATGCGATTCCCGCCGACGAGATCGAGCGGCTGCGCGAGCAGGTCCTTCGCAACCTCATCGACGAAACGCTCGAAATCCAGGCGGCCAAGGCGGAAAAGATCGAGATCAAGGCGTCCGATATCGACAAGACCCTCGAGCGCGTCGCGAGCAACGTGAAGCAGACTCCCGAGCAGATGACCGCCTTCCTTGCCGCCAACGGGTCGTCGGTCCGGTCGCTGCGCCGGCAGATCGAGGGCGAAATCTCATGGCAGCGGCTGCAGCGCGCCAAGATCGAAAGCGGCGTGAGCGTCGGCGACGACGAAGTGAAGGCGGTGCTCGACCGGCTCACCGCGTCGAAGGGCACGGAAGAATATCGCGTCGGCGAAATCTTCCTGTCGGCCACGCCCGCAAACGAGTCCCAGGCGATGGCCAACGCGACGCAAATTCTCCAGCAGCTGAAGAACGGCGCGTCGTTCGCCGGCTATGCCCGGCAATATTCGGAGGCGTCGACGGCCGCCGTCGGAGGCGATCTCGGCTGGGTCCGGCCGGCGCAGCTGCCGACGCCGCTCGCGGCTGCGCTCCGGCAGATGGGCCCGGGTACGATCAGCAACCCGATCCCCGTTCCGGGCGGGATCTCGATCCTCGCGGTGCAGGACACGCGCAAGGTCCTCACGCCCGATCCGCGCGACGCGGTGCTGACCCTGAAGCAGGTCTCGATCGCCTTTCCCAAGGGCACCCCGAAGCAGCAGGCGGAACCCGTTGTCGCACAATTCGCCGAGGCCGCGCGCAACGTCGGCGGGTGCGGCGGCGCGGAGAAGATCGCCGCCGATTTCCACGGCGAGGTCGTGACCAGCGACCAGATCAAGATGCGCGACCTGCCCCCGGCGCTCCAGCAGATGATGTTGCCGATGCAGGTGGGTCAGGCGACGCAGCCGTTCGGATCGCTCGAGGAGGGCGTTCGCGTCCTCGTCATCTGCGGGCGGGACCAGGTCGATCCGAGCGAGCCGACGTTCGACGACGTCTACAACCAGCTCAACGAGGAGCGCGTGAACATGCGCGCCCGGCGTTATCTGCGCGACCTGCGGCGCGACGCGATCATCGAATACCGCTGATCGCGAAATTCGGATAAGGCCGCGGCTGTGTCGCGCGCACCGGACTCCGTGATTGCCGTTTCGCTGGGCGACCCCGCCGGGATCGGCGCCGAAGTCATCGCCAAATGCTGGGACAACCGCGCGGCCTTCGACCTGCCGCCGTTCGTCGCGGTCGGCGACGGCCGCGCCCTCGCCGCCGTCTGGGACGGCCCGATCGAAGTCGTCGACGATCCGCCGCAGGCGGATTCAACGTTCGACTACGCGCTGCCGCTGATCCAGCTGTCGTCCGCCGAAGAAGACATCCCCGGCCATCCGAGCGTCGCCGGCGCGCATTGCTCGCTCGACGCGCTCGAGATCGCGGTGGGGCTGGCGCGGTCCGGTTCGGCGGCGGCGGTCGTCACCGGGCCGGTCGCCAAGGAACAGCTCTATGCGATCGGGTTCCAGCACCCGGGCCAGACCGAGTTCGTAGCCGAGCGCTGCGGCGTCGCCTCGGCCAACGTCGCGATGATGCTCGCCGGCCCCACGTTGCGTACCGTGCCGGTGACCACGCACGTGCCGCTCAGCCAAGTGCCCAGCAGGCTGACCAGCGCTTTGGTCGAATCGCGCGGCCGAGCGACGCTGCGCGGGCTTCAGAAAAGCTTCGGCATTCCCTCGCCGCGACTGGCGATCGCCGCGCTCAATCCGCACGCCGGCGAAGGCGGCGCGCTTGGACGCGAGGAGGTCGAAATCATCGAGCCGGCGATCGCGGCGCTCGCCGCCGAAGGCTGGGACGTCAGCGGCCCGCTCCCGGCCGACACGATGTTCCACGAGCGGGCGCGCGCCAACTATGATGCGGCATTGTGCATGTATCACGACCAGGCTTTGATCCCGATCAAGGCGCTGCATTTCGCCGATGCGGTCAACGTGACGCTCGGCCTGCCGATCGTGCGCACCGCGCCCGATCACGGCACGGCGTTCGACATCGCCGGACAGGACCGCGCCGACCCGCGGCCGATGGCCGCCGCGATCCGCATGGCGGCGCAATGCGCGATGCTGCGCGCGGAGTCGGCTTGAGCGATCCCACCGAGCCGCTGCGGGAGGTCATCGCGCGGCACGGGCTCAGCGCGAGCAAGGCGCTTGGCCAGAATTTCATCCTCGACCGGCAGTTGCTCGCGCGCATCGCGGCCGTACCGGGGCCGCTCGACGGCGAGCGCGTCTATGAAGTCGGTCCGGGGCCGGGCGGGCTGACGCGCGCGCTGCTCGATGCCGGGGCGAAGGTCGTCGCCGTCGAACGCGATCGCCGCTGCATCCCGGCGCTCGCCGAGCTTCGATCCGAGGTCGGCGAACGCCTGGCGGTGGTCCAGGCGGACGCCTTGTCCATCGACGAGCCAGACCTCGTCGGCGAAGGCGCGCACGTCGTCGCGAACCTGCCCTACAATGTCGGCACCGCGCTGCTGCTCAAATGGCTCGGCGGGAGCTGGCCGCCGTGGTGGCGCTCGCTGACCCTCATGTTCCAGAAGGAGGTCGCCGAGCGGATCGTCGCGCGCGCGGGCTCCGACGCCTATGGCCGGCTGTCGGTCGCGGCGCAGTGGCGCTCGACCCCGCGCATCGCGATGACCGTTAACCGGTCCGCGTTCGTCCCGCCGCCCAAGGTCACGTCGTCGGTCGTGCACATCGTCCCGGCGCACGCGCCGCAGGGGGTCACCGCGAAAGTGATGGAGCGGGTTACCGAGGCCGCGTTCGGCCAGCGCCGCAAGATGCTCCGGTCGAGCCTGAAGAGCGTTCCGGGCGCGCTCGACGCGCTCGATGCGCTGGCGATCAACGCGACGCGCCGCGCCGAGACGCTGAGCGTCGACGAGTTCGTGAGCCTGGCGCGCGCGCTAGGTTAGTTGGACTTGGGAGACTCAGGCGCCTTGGCGGAAGCCACGGTCGGCCCGCGGGTGATCGCGTTGGACAGCATCGCGACCTGCGGGCAGCCCTTGGTGCAGATGGTGCGGAGCTTCTGAAGATTGGCCTGGGCGCGCGCGACCGCGCCGAGCTCGACCATCGCCTCGCCCTGGACCGCGATCGCGTCAAGATCGTTGGGCTCGATCTGCAGCGCCTTGTTGGTCATGCGGATCGCCTTGCCGTACAAATGCTGCTTCTCGGCGACGCGCGCGAGGTCGACGAATGCCCAGCGATTGCGCGGATCGACCGCAAGCGCGGTCTCGAGCACGTTTTCGGCCTGCTCGAGCTTGCCGGCGGACAACAGCTGCTCGCCCTGCCGCTGCAGCGTCAGCGACTTGGGGCTGATCTGGTCGTCGGCCTTGGCGCCGCCAACCGGCGCCGCGAGCGCAATCCCGGCGAAACCCGCCAGCAGGATTTGAGGCAGAACACGCATCAATCTCTCCACTTCCCAGCGTCGCCTAGCACGGTCTCGCAAGGCGCGCGACGAAAAAGCCGTCCGTGCCGTCGTGGCCGGGCGTGAGCAATCGCCCGGCACCCTCCAAACGCCCCGCGGCAACCGGCGTTTCCTGCACATGCCATGCTGAATGGCGGCTGAGGAAGCCGCTCGTCTGCTCTGCCCCTTCGCGGGACAGCAGCGAACAGACCGCATAGACCAACCGCCCGCCCGGCCCGACCTGCTCGGCGGCGATGTCGAGCAGCCGCGCCTGCGCGGCGACGAGGCGATCGAGCCGCTCGGGCGTCAGCCGCCAGCGCCCCTCGGGGTTGCGTCGCCACGTGCCGCTGCCCGAGCAGGGCGCGTCGACCAGTACGAGGTCGGCGGTGCCGCGCCAGTCGGCGAGTTCGTCGAGCTCATGAGGCGGATTGAGCAATCGCGTTTCGATCTTGGCTCCTGCTCGTTCGGCGCGCGGCGGCAGCTTCGACAGCCTCGCCCGGTTGGAATCTGTCGCGAGGATCGCCGCCTCGGGCGCCGCGGCGGCCAGCGCCAGCGCCTTCCCGCCCGCGCCCGCGCACAGGTCGAGCAGGCGTTCGCCGTTTCTCGGTTCGCAGGCTAGCGCGATCAGCTGGCTGCCCTCGTCCTGCACCTCGACCAGGCCGGACCGGAAAGTGGGATGGTCGTCGATCCGGCGGTCGGGCGGCAGGCGCAGACCCCATGGGCTGAGCGGCGTCAGCACGGCTTCCGGGAATTCGGCGAGCAGAGCGTCGCGCGAGCTCCGCGCGCTGTTCACGCGCAGGTCGAGCGGGGCGCGCTCGAGCAGTGCCGGCCACTCGCCCTCTTCGACCACCGGCGACAGCTCCGCCGCAAGCCATCGGGGGACAGTCCCTCGTTGAGGGACAGTCCCCACGTCGTCAGGGACTGTCCCTCGCAGAGGGACTGTCCCTTCATCGCCCTCGCCGATCGGCCCGGGCCCGCGCGGCTCGCCGAACAGTCCGACGAGCTCCGGATCGTCCTCGGCCAGCCCGAGGATTGCGGCGCGACCGCTTGCCGGCCGCTCCGCCGTCCGCCGGATCGCGCGGAACACCAGCTCGCGCACCGCGCGGCGGTCCTTCGAGCCGGCATAGCGCCGCGTCTTGAAATAGCGCGTGACCAGCGTGTCGGCCGGCGGCCCGTCCTCGCGCGCCGAGGCGATCACCGCGTCAAGGATCTCGCTCGCCGCCTGCAACCGCGCGGCGGGGGTCATGCCCTAGCGCGTCGGATAGTTGGGCGCCTCGCGCGTGATCGCGACATCGTGGACGTGGCTTTCGGACAGGCCGGCGTTGGTGATCCGGACGAACCGCGCCCGCTTCTGCAGCTCGGCGATGCTGGTCGAGCCGGTATAGCCCATTGCGGCCTTCACCCCGCCGACCAGCTGGTGGATGATCTCGCGCACCGGCCCCTTGTATGGCACCTGCCCCTCGATCCCCTCGGGCACGAGCTTCAAATGATCCTTGATGTCCTGCTGGAAATAGCGGTCGGCCGAGCCTCGCGCCATCGCCCCGACCGAGCCCATCCCGCGGTAGCTCTTGTAGCTGCGCCCCTGGTACAGGAAGATTTCGCCGGGCGCTTCCTCGGTTCCGGCGAGCAGCGAACCGACCATCACCGTCGACGCGCCGGCCGCGAGCGCCTTGGCGATGTCGCCGCTGGTGCGGATGCCCCCGTCGGCGATGACGGGGATGCCGTCCGCGGCGCGCGCGGCTTCGATCACCGCCGTCAGCTGCGGCACGCCGACGCCGGCGACGATCCGCGTGGTGCAGATCGATCCCGGGCCGATGCCGACCTTGATCGCGTCCGCGCCCGCGTCGCGCAGCGCCCGCGCCGCGTCGGCGGTCGCGACGTTGCCGGCGATCACCTGCACCGAGTTGGAGATGCCCTTCACCCGCTCGACCGCGCGGGCGACGTCGGTGTTGTGGCCGTGCGCGGTGTCGATCACCACGCAGTCGCAGCCGGCGTCGACCAGCGCCTCGGAGCGCGCGAACCCGGCATCGCCGACGGTGGTCGCCGCGGCGACCCGCAGCCGGCCCTCGGCGTCCTTGGTCGCGAACGGGGCGGCGACCGATTTCTCGATGTCCTTGACGGTGATCAACCCGACGCAGTGATTGTTCTGGTCGACGACGATCAATTTCTCGATGCGGCGCTGGTGGAGGATCTTGCGCGCCTCGGCCTCGCTGGTGCCGATCGGCACCGTCGCCAGATTCTCGCGGGTCATCAGCTCGCTGACCGGCTGCCTGGGGTTTTCCGCGAACCGCACATCGCGGTTGGTGAGGATGCCGCACAGCCTGCCCGATTTCTCGACCACCGGAATGCCGCTGATCCGGTGCATGCTCATCAGCTCGAGCGCGTCGGCGAGGGTCTGCCCGGGGGTCATGGTGATCGGGTTGACCACCATTCCGCTCTCGAAGCGCTTGACCGCGCGCACCGCGGCCGACTGCTCCTCGACGCTGAGGTTGCGATGGAGCACGCCGATGCCGCCGAGCTGGGCGAGCGCGATCGCCATGTCGGCCTCCGTCACCGTATCCATCGCCGAAGAGAGGATCGGGATGTTGAGCGGAATCTCGCGCGTCAGCTGGGTGCGGGTATCAGCCTGGCTCGGCAGGACCGAGGATTCGAGCGGCTGCAACAGCACGTCGTCGAAGGTGAGGCCCAGCGGGATGTCGGAAGCGTCGGTCGGGTCAGCCATATCGGCCCATGCCAAGGAACGGGCGATTCGCCAAGGGTTGCCGCTATTTGCCTTGGGCGGGGTCCTTGCCGTTCGCCGGGTCGAGCTCGACGTCGTCGTTGGTCAGCACGGTCTTGCGAGTCGCCTTGCGCTCGGCCTCGGTCTTGAGGCGCCCGTCGATCCGCATCTGCTCGAAGTCGAGGATCAGCACGCCGAGCTGCGACACCGCGTCCATGCCGACCTTGGCCGCGCCCGGCTTGTCGGTCGCGGCAATGGCGACCTCGTTCAGCCGGATCGGCACGGGCCCGAACTCGAGGCCGACGCTGTTCAGCTCGCGCTGCTTGACCTCGACGACGCCGCCGGCGCCGCCGACGTGCATCACCACTTCCTTGGCGGACGCGACGCGCCGGGGGTCGAGCAGCGCGAGGCCCGGCTCGCGCCAGTCGGTCGCGTTGGCGCCCGTGTCGAGAAACGCGCCGAGCAAGCCGCGCGGAGTCCTCACCGGAACGCCGAGCCCCTCCTCGTGCCAGTAAATCCGCGGAGCGGTTGGCCTTGCCTTCGGAGCGGCCTCGCCAAGCGCCAGCGCGCTGCCGCCATCGATCCAGGCGATTCGCCCGAACGCGGCGAACACCTGGAGGCCGAGAATGCCGTCGATCTGGTGCACGTTGCCGATCTTGAGCTGCGCATCCGGCAGAACGAGCACGGGGACATTCTCGACGGTCGCCGACCCGATCCGGAGGCGGTCGATCAGCCCGACGTGGCCGAACACGTCGGCCGTCGTCGTGCCGACGCGGATCGATTGGCCGACCGGGCGGACGTGCATTTGCTTCGCTAGGCCCTCGCGGACCACCGAAATCTCGGCGCCAGTGTCCATGAACCAGCTCGCCGTGACTCCGCCCACCGTCACGTCGGCGCTCTGCGAGCCGAAGCTGTTCCAGGTCAGCGGCACCTTCGCCGAACCGATCGCGCGCAGCGGCGGCTGATCCGCGAAAGCGGCCGCCATCGCCGCGTCGTCGTCGCCTTTTTCGCCTTTGCCGGCGGCTTTCTCGAGGCGCGCCGCCTCGGCGCACACGGCCGCGCGGAGCCGGTGCCAGGTCAGCACCCCATAATCGCCGCACAGTTGCTCCGAAGCCTGCAGGCGCCGGTCGGCGGGCAGGTCCGGGTGCGCCGCTAGCCAGTCCTGCAACGCACGGTCCGCGCCGGGCTCGCCGAACGCGGCCGCCTGGAGGCGCGTCTCGAATTCGCCGGTCGGCCGCGCATAAGGATCCCAATCCGCGGCCTGCGCCGCGATGCCCCAACTCAGCGCGACGAGCGCCGCCGCCCCCCTTGCGATCACCTGCTCATTCCCTCCCCGCCCGCGCCAGGACCCGCTGCGCGGCCTCGACATGCATGCGCTCGATCATCTGGTCCTCGAACCGCCCCGCCCCGCCGCTGAACGCGGCGACCAGCCTGGTCGCCCGCTCGATTTCGGCGTCGCTCGGGCCGAAAATGCAGTTGCAGGGCGCGATCTGATTCGGGTGGATCAGGCTCTTGCCGTCGAAGCCGAGCATGCGGCCGTCGCGGCACTCGGCTTCGAAGCCGTCGCTGTCGGTCAGGCTGTTGAACACGCCGTCGAACGCGGCGATGCCGGCCCCGCGCGCCGCGAGCATGATGAGCTGGAGCGACGCCGCAATCGGCTGCCGCGTCGCGTCGAGCGGCAGGCGCAGGTCGGCGCGCAGGTCGTTGGTGCCGGCGATCAGACCCGCGCACGCCTGTGCGATCTCGGCGGCTGCCAGCACGCCCGCGGCCGTCTCGATCATCGCCAGCGCCGGCTTGCCGGCGGCTTCGGCGACGCCGTGAACGAGCCGGCCCGAAGTCGCGCGCGGCACGATCACCAGGCCCGCGCCCGATTGCGCGACCGCGTCGACGTCGCGCGAGTGCCATTCGCTGCCGACGCCGTTGACGCGAATGGCGACGGGCATTCGCCACGCCGACGCGACCGCCTCGACAGCGGCATCACGCGCCGTGGCCTTGTCGGCCGACTTCACCGCGTCTTCGAGATCGAGCACGACGAGGTCCGCGGCGCTGTCCCGCGCCTTGGCGATCGCCCGCGGGTTCGAGGCCGGCAGGAACAGCAGCGATCGGACCGCGAACAGGTCCCAATCGGGCGGGATGTCGCTTTTTCCTTCCGCTTGGGTCATCGCCGTCGCATCATGCGCCCAAACGGCAACAGCGGGGAAGAGGAATGCTGACCAGCTTCATGATCGCGATCGCGGTGCTTGTGCTGCTGTTCGTCATGATGGGCGTCAAGATCGTGCGCCAGGGCTATCGCTACACGATCGAGCATTTCGGCCGCTTCACCCGCGTCGCCGAGCCGGGCTTCAACTTCGTGACGCCCTTCTTTTATCGCGTCGGACGGCGGATCAACATGATGGAGCAGGTGCTCGACATCCCGGGGCAGGAGATCATCACCAAGGACAATGCGATGGTCGCGGTCGACGGGGTGGTGTTCTTCCAGGTCCTCGACCCGGCCAAGGCCGCCTATGAAGTGAGCGATCTTTATACCGCGATCATGGCGCTCTCGACCACCAACCTGCGTACGGTGATGGGCTCGATGGACCTCGACGAGACCTTGTCGAAACGCGACGAGATCAACACTAAGCTGCTCGCCGTGGTCGACAACGCGACCGAGAACTGGGGCGTCAAGATCACCCGCGTCGAGTTGCGCGACATTCGCCCGCCGTCGGACATCGTCAACGCGATGACTCGGCAAATGAAGGCCGAGCGCGAGAAGCGCGCCGTAATCCTCGAGGCCGAGGGCCTGCGCCAGTCGGCGATCCTCAAGGCCGAGGGCGAGAAGCAGTCGGCGATCCTCGAGGCCGAGGGCTCTCGCGAAGCCGCGTTCCGTGAGGCCGAGGCGCGCGAGCGTTCCGCCCAGGCCGAAGCCGCCGCGACCAAGGCGGTCAGCGATGCGATCGAAGCCGGAAGCGCCCAGGCGATCAACTATTTCGTCGCCCAGAAATATGTCGAGGCAGTGCGCGAATTCGCCCGGTCGCCCAACGCCAAGACGATTCTCTTCCCGGTCGAAGCGACGCAGCTGATCGGAACGCTTGGCGGCATCGCAGAGCTGGCGAAGGAAGCGACCGGCGGCGGGCCCAACCGGCCGGCTCCGGCCAGGCCCAAGGCCGTCACGGGCGTTCCCGACAGCCAGCCATGAACGGCGTGGAGCCCGGCTGGCTGTGGCTGATCGGCGGCGTCGTGCTGCTGATCGCCGAGGTCATCGCCCCCGGTTTCTTCCTCGTGTTCATCGGCGCGGCGGCGATCGCGACCGGGCTGTTCGCGGTGCTGTTCGGCTTGGGGCTCGAGCTGCAACTCGCCTTGTTCGCGCTCTACGCCTTGCTCGCCGTGCTGATCGGCAGGCGTGTCTACGCGACTCACGGCGCGGACAGCGCCGACCCGCTGTTGAACGACCGTGCGGGACGGCTCGTCGGAAAGGTCGTGACCGTCACGGTCGCGGTCGACGAGCATAACGGCCGCGTGCGCGTCGGCGACAGCGAGTGGAGCGCCAGGGGCGGTCCCGCCGACGTCGGCCAGCGCGTGCGCGTGACCGGCGTTGACGGCAACTGCCTGACCGTCGAAGCCGACCGTTCCCTTCCCGCAGCCTGACGGAGCCGTCCCTTGTCCGATCTGATGCTTTCCCGCCGCGAAGCCGTTGCGGCGCTCGCCGCCACCGCGGCGCTTCCGCTGGTCTCGTGCCGCCGCGCCGGCAGCGCGCCGACCGACGCCGACGCGAGCAAGCTGCTCGATTCGATCGGCGAGAACCTGCTCCGCCTGTCACCCGAAGGCGCGACCTCGCTCGGCATCGACACCGGCGCGCGCGCAGCGCTTCGCTCGCAGCTCTCGGACCGGTCGGCCGCCGGCCAGCAGCGGCTCGCGGGGCTGCTGAAGCAGGATCTCGCCCGCGCCGACGGTTTCGAGGTGTCGGGCCTGGCCTTCCCCGTGCGGACGAGCGTCGAGGTCGTGCGCAGCGCCTACAAGACGGCGCTCGAAGGCTTTGCCCTGCCCTATGGCGATGTCGCGGTAGGCGGCTGGCGCAACACGCCCTATGTCGTGATCCAGAATGTCGGCGCATATCTCGACGTGCCGCGCTTCCTCGACGCCGAGCATCCGATCGAGACCAGGGCCGACGCCGACGCCTATCTCGCTCGTCTTCAGGCTTATCCGAAGCAGCTCGACGGCGAGCTCGAGCGCATGCGGTCCGCCCGCGCCGGCGGCCTGGTTCCCCCCGACTTCCTGCTCGACAAGGCGCTTGCGGCGATGGCGATCACCGCCAGGGACACCGCGAGCGGCGGCGGGCTGCTCGAATCGATCGAGCGCCGGACGAAGGAGAAGAACATCCCCGGCGACTGGGCCGGCCAGGCGCGGACCATCGCGCAGCAACAAGTGCTGCCGGCGCTCCAGCGCCAGATCGACGAGCTCAAGGCCGAGCGCGCGGTGGCCAAAAGCGATCCCGGCATGTGGGCGCGGCCCCACGGCGAAGATTATTACCGCTGGGCGCTCAAGGCCTCGACGACGACAACCATGACCCCAGACGAAGTCCATCGCATGGGGCTGGACCAGGTCGCGGAGCTCCACGGCCGGATGGACCCGATCCTGCGCAAGGTCGGCTACACCCAGGGCTCGGTCGGCGAGCGGATGAAGGCGCTCGCCAGGGACCCGCGCTACAAATTCTCCGAGGGGGACAAGGGCCGCGCGGAGATCATGGCCTTCATCCAGGAGCGGCTGAAGCTGATCCGCGCCCAGCTGCCGCGCGCGTTCCACACCATGGTCAAGGGCAACCTCGAGGTCCGCCGCCTGCCGACGGCCGAGGAGCCCGGCGCGCCCGGCGCCTACGGCGGCTCGGGCTCGATCGACGGCAAGATCCCCGGCAAATTCTGGATCAACCTCCTGACCACGGACCTGCATCGCAAATACGATCTGCCCGACCTCGCGGCGCACGAGGCGATCCCCGGCCACGTGTGGCAGGGCGAATATGCCAACAAGCTGCCGCTGATCCGCGCGATGCTCTCGTTCAACGCTTATTCCGAAGGCTGGGCGCTCTATGCCGAGCAGCTGGTCGACGAGCTCGGCGTCTACGACGATTTCCCCGAAGCGCGCCTCGGCTACCTTCAGTCGCTGGCCTTCCGCGCCGCGCGGCTGGTCGTCGACACGGGCCTCCACGCCAAGCGCTGGAGCCGCCAGCAGGGCGTCGATTATTTCGTCGACGTCAACGGCTCCAATCCGCAGGAGGTCGCGAGCGAGGTCGACCGCTATTGCTCATGGCCGGGCCAGGCATGCGGCTACAAAGTCGGGCACAGCACCATCAACCGCCTGCGCAATCACGCCAAGGCCGAGCTGGGATCGAAGTTCGACCTGCGCTTCTTCGACGACGCGGTGGTGCTCGGCGGCAACGTCCCGATGGACGTGCTCGCGAAGAACGTCGAGGATTACATCAGCCGGACGAAAGGGGCTTGATTCTCCTCCCCTCGATTTCGAGGGGAGGTGGCAGCACGAAGCGCTGACGGAAGGGTCTAAGAAGGGCCCCTCCACCATCCTTCGCCAAGGCTTCGGATGGTTCCCCTCTCCTGCAAATGCAGGGGAGGCTAGTTACTTCGCCGTCTTCGCTGCCTCGGCCGCCATCCACGCCCGCATCTGCTGCTCGAGCACGGTCAGCGGCACGGCGCCCATGGCTAGGAAGGTGTCGTGGAAGCCGCGGATGTCGAACTTCGGACCGAGCTTGGCCTCGGCTTCGGAGCGCAGCCTTCGGATCGTCAGCTCGCCGAGCTTGTACGACAGCGCCTGCCCCGGCCAACTGATGTAGCGGTCGATCTCGGTCTCGACCTCGTGCTGCGACAGCGCGGTGTGTGAGGCGAGATAGTCGATGGCCTGCTGGCGCGACCAGCCGTAGCGGTGGATGCCGGTGTCGATCACCAGCCGCGCCGCGCGCCACATCGCATAGCTTTGCTGGCC
>DASTID010000189.1:0-8054 GCA_035717905.1 Sphingomicrobium sp.
CCGAGCTCGGCGAACGGCGCGATCCGCGCCGAGTTGGAGATCGTGATGTAGTGGAGCCACGGATGATCGCGCGCCATCGCGCCGAGACCGGCGGGCCCGACCAATATGCCGATCAGGATGAAGCCGATAATCGGGGTGATGCGGAAGCGGGCGAAAGCGGGGATGACGATGCCCGCGGCGCCCAGGATGACCAGCGCGTCGCTGAATCCGGAAGTCGCGAAATCGTCGTGCATGGGTAACGCTTTGCATCTTCGTCATTCCCGCGAAAGCGGGAATCCACCTGTTCTTGAACCGGCCGACGCACCTGGACCCCCGCTTTCGCGGGGGTGACGACTTGGCTAGGCTTGGCGTCATGACGTCAAATCTCGACTTGATCGTCGTCGGCGGCGGGCCCGCGGGCATGATGGCGGGCCTCCTGTTCGCCCGCGCCGGGTGCAGGGTGCAGGTGCTGGAGAAGCACGCCGACTTCTTCCGCGATTTCCGCGGCGACACGGTTCACCCCTCGACGATGGAGGTTCTCGACCAGCTGGGAATGCTCCAGCGCTTCCTGAAGCGCGCGCACAATCAGGTCGAAACGGCTCAGCTTCGTCTGGCCGGACGTGACTGGACGATCGGCGACCTCTCGCATCTCGACACGCCCGCGCCCTTTATCGCCATGATGCCGCAATGGGACTTTCTCGATTTCCTGCGCGAGGAAGCGAAGGCCTTTCCCGGTTTCCATCTGCAGATGGAAATGCCGGTTACCGGCTTCATCGAGGAGCAGGGCAGGGTGAGCGGCGTCCGTACCAGAGACGGCGGCGACCTCCATGGAAGGCTCGTGATCGCAGCCGACGGGCGGACCTCGATCGTTCGGACGATGCTTCCGCTCGAGGACCTTGGGTCACCGATCGATGTCTTCTGGTTCCGGGTTGGCAAGTCCACGCAGGCGGGAGGAGCGTTGCGCGGCAATGTCGCGCCGGGTCGTATCCTCGTCATGATCGACCGTGGCGACTACTGGCAATGCGCCTTCGTGATCCCCAAGGGCGCCGCCGAAAGATATCAGCAACGCGGAATCGAAGCCCTTCGCGAGGAGGTGAGGGCGGCCGCGCCCGCGGAGCTCGATCTCGCCGAGCTCGACGAGATCAGCGACCTGCACCTGCTCACGGTGAAGCTCGACCGGCTCACGCGCTGGTATCGGCCCGGCCTGCTCGCGATCGGCGATGCGGCACACGCCATGTCGCCGATCGGCGGGATCGGCATCAATCTGGCAGTCCAGGACGCGGTGGCGGCTGCCAACCTCCTCGCCGGCCCCCTGGCGCGGGGCGACGACGTCGATCCGCTGCTGCACGACGTGCAGGACCGACGAATGCTTCCGACGCGTATCATCCAGGGCGCCCAGAAGTTCGCTCAGGACCGCGTGATCGGCCGCCTTCTGCAGTCGTCTGCCCCGATCCGTCAGGCGCCGCTGCTTGTGCGGCTTCTCGACCGATATCCGATCCTGAGGCGGATTCCGGGCCGCCTCATCGGCCTCGGCGTCAGGCGCGAGCGGGTTCGCTCTCCGGCTGCTCCGACGCCATAGCCGCTTCGAGGTTCTTCACGATCGCCTCGAAGAACTGCTCGGTCGTCATCCACGCCTGTTCGGGGCCGACGAGGATCGCCAGGTCCTTGGTCATGTGCCCGCTTTCGACCGTCTCGACGCAGACGCGCTCCAAAGTCTCGGCGAAGCGCACAACTTCGGGCGTGCCGTCGACCTTGCCGCGGTGCTTGAGCCCGCCGGTCCAGGCGAAAATCGAGGCGATCGGGTTGGTCGAGGTCGCCTTGCCGGCCTGGTGCATGCGGAAGTGGCGGGTGACGGTGCCGTGCGCCGCCTCGGCTTCGACGGTCTTGCCGTCGGGGGTCATCAGCACCGAGGTCATCAGCCCCAGCGAGCCGAAGCCCTGCGCCACCTGGTCGGACTGGACGTCGCCGTCGTAATTCTTGCATGCCCAGACGAACTTTCCGCTCCATTTGAGCGCGGACGCCACCATGTCGTCGATCAGGCGATGCTGATACTCGATGCCAGCGGCTTCGAACTTCGCCTTGTATTCGCTGTCGTAAATTTCCTGGAAGATATCCTTGAACCGCCCGTCATAGGCCTTGAGGATCGTATTCTTGGTCGACAAATACAGCGGCCAGACGCGGCCCAGGCTGTAGTTGAAGCAGGCGTGGGCGAAGTCGCGGATCGACGCGTCGAGATTGTACATCCCCATCGCCACGCCCGAGCCTTCGAAGTCGAACACGTCATATTCGAGCACGTCGCCGTTCTCGCCGGCCCATTTGATGGTCAGCTTGCCCGGGCCGGGGACGCGGAAATCGGTCGCCTTGTACTGGTCGCCGAAGGCGTGGCGGCCGACGACGATCGGGTCGGTCCAGCCGGGGATCAGCCGCGGCACGTTGGCGATGACGATCGGCTCGCGGAAGATCACGCCGCCGAGGATGTTGCGGATCGTCCCGTTGGGCGATTTCCACATCTTCTTGAGGCCGAATTCCTCGACCCGGGCCTCGTCGGGCGTAATCGTCGCGCATTTGACGCCGACGCCGTGCTGCTTGATCGCGTTGGCCGCGTCGACCGTCACCTGGTCTTCGGTGGCGTCGCGGTTCTCGATCGACAGGTCGAAGCGGATCAGCTCGACGTCGAGATAGGGCTCGATCAGCCGCTCGCGGATCCATTGCCAGATGATGCGCGTCATTTCGTCGCCGTCGAGTTCGACGACCGGGTTGTTCACCTTGATCTTGGCCATGCCTTGTCCTGCGATTTTCGAATTTGGCGGGGCATTAGGATGCACGTCCGGGCGGCGCAACCGCGCCGTTGTGCCGGCCTCGTAGCGCGATTAAGAGAGCGCGGATGCCCGCCCTCGACAAGCACGAGAGCCCGCTCCCGACGACAACCGTCAAGTGGCGCTTCCCCTCGATCCACCCCGAAGGCCGCAAATATGCGGTCGGCGTGGGGGCCCTCGCCCTGTTCGCGTTCCTGTTCGGCTGGGAGATCCTCGGCTGGCTGCTCGCCGGGCTGACCATATGGGTCGCGACCTTCTTCCGCGATCCGGTGCGCACGACGCCGCGCGGCGAGAATCTGATCGTCGCGCCGGCCGACGGGCTGATCACCATGATCGTCAGGGTGCCGCCGCCGCCCGAGTTGCGCGGCGCCGACGCCCTCGCGGATGGCGACTATACCCGGGTGTCGATTTTCATGAGCGTGTTCGACGTGCATATCAATCGCGCGCCGATCGGCGGACGCGTCAAGCGGATCGTCTATGTCCCGGGAAAGTTCGTCAACGCCGACCTCGACAAGGCGAGCGAGGACAATGAGCGCCAGCACCTGCTGATCGAGGGGCCCGCCGGCGTGGCGATCGGATTCACCCAGATCGCCGGCCTCGTCGCGCGGCGCATCCTGGCCTTCGTCCGCGAGGGCGACGCGGTCGAGGCCGGCCAGCGTGTCGGGCTGATCCGCTTCGGCAGCCGGGTCGACGTCTATCTGCCGGAAGGGACCGCGCCGCGCGTGCTGCTCGGCCAGCGGGCGATCGCCGGCGAGACCGTGCTCGGCGAGATCGGCGTCGACGCCGCGCTCACCGGCATCAGTCAGTGAGCGACGAGCGCGAAGACCGCGGAATTCCATTCCGCGCGATGATTCCGAACGCGATCACCGCACTGGCCCTGTGCATCGGGCTGACCGGGGTCAGCCTGGCGATCGCGGGCGAGTGGGAGCGCGCGCTCGGCGCGATCGTCCTCGCCGGCGTGCTCGATGGCCTCGACGGGCGCATCGCGCGCCTGCTGAGGGCGCAGAGCAGGTTCGGGGCCGAGCTCGATTCGCTCAGCGACAATATCGCCTTCGGCACCGCGCCGGCGCTGATCCTGTTCCTGTGGTCGCTGCAGACCGCGCCGAAGTTCGGCTGGCTTGCCGCACTGGCGCTCGCGGTCTGCTGCGCGCTGAGGCTGGCGCGGTTCAACGCCCGGATCGACGTCGCCGAGCAGCCGCACAAGTCGGCGGGCTTCAACACCGGCGTGCCGGCGCCGGCGGGCGCGGGGCTGGCGTTCATTCCCATTTACTTGTGGCTGATCACCGACAACCCTGTGTTCCGCCAGTGGCAGCCGGTCATGGCCTGGACCCTGTTCATCGCGCTTCTGATGATCTCGAGCATCCCGACCTACAGCTGGTCGAGCCTCCGCATCCGCCGCAGCTGGCGGCTGTTCGCTCTGGTCGCGATCGCCTTGCTCGGCGCGGCCTTGATCCGCGCGCCATGGCCGACCCTGCTCGCGGTTGCCGCGCTCTATCTGCTGATGATCCCGTTCAGCCTGGCGAGCTACGCGCGGGTCAGGCGGCGGCGCGCCAGCGCGGCCTCGCGCGCATAGGTTTCCGCCAGCGCGAGCGAAGCCTCGCCCGTACGGGGACGGTCACCTGCCGATACGCCGGCTCGCCCTTGAGGGCGGCGGCGATCCTGGCGCCGCTTTCCTCAAGAACCGTCGCTCCCACGACCACCAGCAGCCACAATGTGGCGAGGAAGGCGAGGGTGCCGAGAGCTGCAATCATCGTCGATCGTCCTTGCGTTTGAGCGCCTAACCGGACCGGACTTCTTTTGTTCCGTTCCAGCACGCTTGCTCAGGTGAGACGAGCCATTGTTCCTGTTTTGTTCTCGGATGTCAAGCCGGGCGGCGAAGGGCAGGCAATGGCTTGAAAGCGCGGCATTCTTCGACTAGGTGCGCGGCCATCCCACAGGCGGAGCTGACATACCGGTGCCGGCCGAAAGGCCGGTGACATGGCTCCGTCGAGGCAGAACCGGAAGGAGAAAGACTATGGCGGCCACGGTCGTCACCATGCAGCAATTGCTCGAGGCCGGAGCGCATTTCGGCCACCAGACCCATCGCTGGAACCCGCGGATGAAGCCGTACATCTTCGGCGACCGCAACGGCGTCCACATCATCGACCTGTCGCAGACCGTGCCGCTGTTCGCGCGCGCGCTCGATTTTGTCGCGCAGACCGTCGCTGCCGGCGGCAAGGTGCTGTTCGTCGGCACCAAGCGCCAGGCGCAGGATGCGATCGCGGAAAGCGCGCAGGCGTCCGGCCAGCATTTCGTCAACCACCGCTGGCTCGGCGGCATGCTGACCAACTGGAAGACGATCTCCAACTCGATCAAGCGGCTGAAGACCCTCGAGGAGCAGCTGTCGGGCGACACCGCCGGCCTCACGAAGAAGGAGGTGCTGCAGCTCACGCGCGAGCGCGACAAGCTCGAGAAGAGCCTCGGCGGCATCCGCGACATGGGCGGCCTTCCGGACGTGATGTTCGTGGTCGACACCAACAAGGAAGAGCTGGCGATCAAGGAAGCCAATGTGCTTGGCATTCCGGTCGTCGCGGTGCTCGATTCGAACAGCGATCCGAGCGGCATCGCTTTCCCGGTTCCGGGCAACGACGACGCCAGCCGCGCGATCCGGCTCTACTCCGACGCCGTCGCCCAGGCGGCCAACGAGGGCCGCACCGGCCAGGCCCAGGCCAAGGGCCAGGACGTCGGGGAAATGGCCGAGCCGCCGGTCGAGGCCGCGCTGGAAGCGTAACTTGCGGACACCCGCGCGGGCGCTTCGATACGGCATTTCGACTTCGCTCAATGCTACTCAGCATGAGCGGGGAACTGGATTTCAACCGCTCATCCTGAGTAGCCGCTAAGCCTGTCGAAGCGGCGTATCGAAGGACGAGCGAATTGAAGAGGAACAAACAATGGCTGAGATCACGGCCGCGACTGTCAAGGAACTGCGCGAGCGCACCGGCGCCGGCATGATGGACTGCAAGAAGGCGCTCGCCGAGACCAACGGCGAGATGGAGGCGGCGGTCGACTGGCTGCGCGCCAAGGGCCTCGCCGCTGCCGCCAAGAAGGCCGGCCGCACCGCCGCCGAGGGCCTCGTCGGCGTCGCCGTCGAGGGCCACCGCGGCGCCGTGGTCGAGGTCAATTCGGAAACCGATTTCGTCGCCAAGAACGAGCTGTTCCAGGACTTTGTCCGCAATGTCGCCAAGCTCGCGCTGCAGCACGGCGCCGACATCGAGGCGCTCGGCGCTGCCCAATATCCCGGCGGTGGCACCGTCCAGGAAGCGCTGACCGAGAACATCGCCAAGATCGGCGAGAATCAGTCGTTGCGCCGCGCGGCCATGCTCGAGGTCCGCGAGGGCGCGGTCGTGTCCTATGTCCACAACCAGGTGGCGCCCGGCCTCGGCAAGATCGGCGTGCTCGTCGCGTTGGAGAGCGCGGCCCCGGCCGACACGCTGCAGACGTTGGGCAAGCAGATCGCGATGCACGTCGCCGCCGCGCACCCGCTGGCGCTCAATGCCGACGGCCTGCCCACCGAGCTCGTCGAGCGCGAGCGCGCGATCGCGATGGAGAAGGCCAGGGAGAGCGGCAAGCCGGAGGCCATCGCCGAGAAGATGGTCGAGGGCGGGCTCGCCAAGTTCCGCAAGGAGAATGCGCTGACGACGCAGCTGTTCGTGATGGACAACAAGACGCCGGTGGCCGAGGTCGTCGCCGCCGCGGCGAAGGACGCCGGCATCGGCATCGTCCTCACCGGCTTTGTTCGCTTCCAGCTCGGCGAGGGCATCGAGAAGAAACAGGAAGACTTCGCCGCCGAGGTCGCGGCCGCCGCCGGCACGGCGAAGGCCGAGCCGGTGGACTGAGCGCTGCTTAGCAGTTGGCAAACGGGGCGGGCGCGTTAAGAGCGTGTCCGCCCTTTTCGTTGAAGGACGTTCCGCCCGCATGACCCGACCCCGCTTCAACCGGATCCTGCTGAAGCTGTCGGGCGAGGCTTTGATGGGGCAGGGGCAGTTCGGGATCGATCCCGACGCAGTCGCCGGTCTCGCCGGGGAAATTGCCGCGGCGCGCGAGCATTGCCCCGAGCTTTGCCTGGTCGTCGGCGGCGGCAACATCTTCCGGGGCATGGCCGCCGCGGCCAAGGGCTTCGACCGGGCCAGCGCCGATTATATGGGGATGCTGGCGACGGTGATGAACGCGCTCGCGCTGCAGAACGCGCTCGAGCGGCTCGGCGTCGATACCCGGGTCCAGTCCGCGATCCCGATGTCGAGCGTGTCGGAGCCGTACATCCGGCGCCGCGCGCTGCGGCATATCGAGAAGGGCCGGATCGTGCTGTTCGCGGCGGGCACCGGCAATCCCTATTTCACGACCGACACCGCAGCCGCATTGCGCGCCGCCGAAATGGGCTGCGACGCCTTGTTCAAGGGCACCAGCGTCGACGGCATCTACACCGCCGATCCCAAGAAGGTCTCGGCGGCGACGCGCTATGACACCCTCAGCTTTGGCAAGGTGCTGAGCGACGACCTCAAGATCATGGACGCAGCCGCAGTCGCCTTGTGCCGCGACAACAATATTCCGATCGTGGTGTTCAACATCCGCCAGCCGGGCAACCTGGCCGAGGTACTTGCCGGCCGCGGGACCGCGACGATCGTGCAGAATGGAGAGCAGGAATGACCACCAGCATCCGCACCGATGACCTCAAGCGCCGAATGCACGGCGCGGTCGAGGCGCTGAAGCACGATCTTGCCGGCTTGCGCACCGGGCGCGCATCGACCGCGCTGCTCGATCCCGTCAACGTCGAGGTCTACGGCGCCACGATGCCGCTCAACCAGGTGGCGACGGTCTCGACGCCCGAGGCGCGCATGCTGTCGGTGCAGGTGTGGGACCGGTCGAACGTCCAGCCGGTCGAAAAGGCGATCCGCTCGGCGGGGCTGGGGCTCAACCCGATCACCGACGGACAGGTAATCCGCCTGCCGATCCCGGAGCTGACCGAGGAGCGCCGCAAGGAGCTTGCCAAGCTCGTCGGCCAATATGCCGAGAAAGCGCGCATCGCCGTCCGCAACGTCCGCCGCGACGGCATGGATCATCTGAAGCAGGACGAGAAAAAGCACGAGATCAGCGAGGACGAGCGCAAGCGCCTCGAGCACGAGGTGCAGAAGCTGACCGACGACACGATCAACGAGATCGACGAGCTCGCCCACGCCAAGGAGAAGGAAATCCTCGGCAAGTGACCGCCCGATCCGCCGCCGC
>DASTID010000190.1:0-2819 GCA_035717905.1 Sphingomicrobium sp.
TCACCCGATGCGGGCCTGGCTGATCCAGCTGCACAGCAATGGCGGGACATTGGTGTCGCGGTTCGGCGGATGGCTGTCGACGGCGAGCAACGGCGTCGCCAATTTCCTGATCGTCCTGTTCGGCGGAATCTTCCTCGCGGCCCAGCCGCGCTTCTATCTCACCGGGGCGATCAAGCTGGTGCCGCCGGCGAGACGCGACCTCATCGCCGAGGCGATGCGGGAATCGGAGCGGGCGCTGCGACTGTGGCTGAAGGGGCAGGTGATCGCGATGACGATCATCGGCGCGATGACCGCGCTCGGGCTGTGGCTGCTGGGCATCGATTCGTGGCTGGTGCTTGGCCTACTCGCCGGCTTCTTCGAGTTCATCCCGTTCGCGGGTCCGATCCTCGCGGCGATCCCGGCGGTGCTCATCGCGCTCGTCCAGAGCCCCGAGCTCGCGCTGTGGACGGCGCTGATGTACGTCTTCGTCCAGCATTTCGAGGCGTATCTGATCCAGCCGCTGGTCCAGCAATATGCGGTCGAGGTCCCCGCGGTCGTGCTGCTGTTCTCGCTGCTCGCCTTCGCCGTCCTGTTCGGAGTGATCGGCGTGCTGTTCGCGGCCCCGCTTACGGTGGTCACTTACGTGCTGGTGAAACGGCTCTACGTGATCGAGGCGCTCGACACGCCGACCCCGATTCCCGGCACGTCCGACGAGGATCAGGCGAGCGCGCGGTAGATGCCGTAGAGGCTGGTCAGCGTCAGCAGCACGCCGACCAGCACCAGCAGGCGCTTGGGCGCGATGCGCTTGACCAGCCAGGCGCCGAGCGGCGCCGCGACGATGCCACCGATTAGCAGGCCGAGAGTCGCGACGGTGAACGCCGCCCAGCCGAGCGCGGCGACGAACGTCACCGACGCGGTCAGCGTGACGAGAAACTCGGCGCTGTTGACGGTGCCGATCGTCTTGCGCGGCTCGGCGCCCTGGACCAGCAAATTGCCGGTGACGACCGGTCCCCAGCCGCCGCCGCCGGCGGCGTCGAGGAACCCGCCGGCGAGCCCGAGCGGCTCGACGATCCGCGCCGGCTTGTGATGCGGCGGATAGCGGATTCCGCGCCAGGTCAGGAACAGGCCGATCGCGGTCAGATAAGCGAGCACGAACGGCTTGGCCGTGGCGCCGTCGATCTGGGTGAGCACATAAGCGCCCAGCGCCGCGCCGACGATGCCGGGGAGCGCGAGGCGCGTCAGCAGCTTCCAGTCGACATTGCGGTGAACGATGTGGCTGATGCCGGAGACGCAGGTGGTGAAGGTTTCGACTGTGTGCACGCCGGCCGAGGCGGCGGCGGGGGCGACGCCGAGACTGATCAACAGCGTGTTCGAGATGACTCCGAACGCCATGCCGAGCGCGCCGTCGACGACCTGCGCGGCGATGCCGACTCCGATGAAGGGCAGCAGGTCAGCGAAATTGAAGTCCACCTTGCGCCCTCATCGCCGCCTTGACTGCCGCCAGTATTCTCCAGTTCGGCGCTAGACAATCGGCCGCCGCTTCGCTCCGGCGCTGGAACGAGGCCGCCCGGCGCAGCGGCGCCTAGATTTCGAGCAGCGCGTAGCGCCGCCCGAACAGCGGTTCGAGGACGAATTGCGCGACATTGTAGACCGGCGTCCCGCGCGGGGTCTTGCCCTCGTATTTGCCGTGGTGGGCGTGACCGTGGACCACCGCCTTCACATGGTCGAAGCGGTCGATCGCATCGGCCAGGCGGGCCGAGCCGAGATATTGGTAGATCGCCGGCGGCTCGCCAGCGAGCGTGTCCTCGGTCGGCGAATAATGAAGCACCGCGACGCTGCGCTCGGTGCGCAATGAGCGCAGGCCGTTCTCGAGCTTGCGCGCTTCGTTCATCGCTTCGTCGACGAACGCCTTGACGATCGGCTCGCCGAACGGCGCGAGCTCGCCGCGGCCGAACCCGCCGAGGAAGCCCTTGACCCCGGCGAACCCGACGCCCTCGACCTCGACCGCCTGCTCGTCGAGCACGGTCATGCCGGCTTCGTGGAGAATCCGGCACACTTCCTCGGGCTGGCCGCATTCGTAATCGTGATTGCCGAGCACGCCGAGCACCGGAATTGAGCAGGCGCGGATGTCCTCGGCGAGGATTTCCGCTTCGCTGGTCTTGCCGAAATTGGTGAGGTCGCCGCACAGCAGCAGGACGTCGGCCGAAGCGGAGATTTCGGCGAACAGCTCGCGATAGGGCGCGACGCTGTTCTCCATGACGTGAAGATCGCCGATCGCCGCCACGCGCAGCGTGCCGTTCGGCGCCGGGCTATTCGCCATATTGCTCTTCGAGGTTGCCGACCGCCTCGGAAAATCCCCATTGGTCGACGTCGATCGCATAGTCGCGCGGACTGAAGATGCGGCCGCGGCAAACCTTCTTGCCCGGGCCCTTCATGTCGGCCTGGTCGTGCAGCCGCTCGAGCAATTCCTCCATCAGCCAGCGCGGGACCAGGTGGCGCTCGCTCGGGTAGATGAAGCGGAAATTCAACAGCGCGATCAGCAGCACTTCCCAATAAAGCTCCATATGGCTGAGCAGCTGGCGCCAGTCGATGTCGTCGCTCTTGCGGAGGATCATGTGGGCGACGTCGGCGGCGTCGTAGCGGTGATGGTCCTGGACGAAGATCTTCGACCAGATGAACTGGGTCGGCGGGACCAGCCGGACCGTGGCCCCGAACAGCTTCGCTTCGGGCGCGCCGACGAACCATTCGTCGGTGACGTGGGTGGTCACCGTCGGCATGTTGGTGATGATGTCGACGAACAGTTCGCCGCGCGTGACGCGATACAGCCAGCGCTCGTCGAC
>DASTID010000191.1:0-10275 GCA_035717905.1 Sphingomicrobium sp.
ATCGGCGGGGGCATGGCCAACACCTTCCTCGCCGCGCGCGGGGTCGATGTCGGCAAGTCGCTGTGCGAGCATGAGCTGGCGGGCGAGGCCAACGCGATTTTCGAACGCGCCGAGCAGGCGGGATGCACCATCCATTTGCCCTACGACGTCGTGGTGGCGAAGGAGTTCGCGCCGAACCCGCCAAGTCTCCGCACCTGCAACGTCCACCAGGTCGCGGCAGACGAGATGATCCTCGACATCGGCCCGGCGGCCGTCGAGGCGCTCGCCGACGTGCTCAAGACCTGCCGGACGCTCGTCTGGAACGGGCCCCTGGGCGCATTCGAAATGCCGCCATTCGACGCAGCCACGGTCGCCTTGGCGAAGACGGCGGCGGCGCTGACCAAGGAAGGCTCGCTGGTCTCGGTCGCGGGCGGGGGCGACACCGTCGCGGCGCTGAACCATGCCGGAGTCACGCCGGATTTCACCTTCGTTTCGACCGCCGGTGGCGCGTTCCTCGAGTGGATGGAGGGGCGCGAGCTGCCGGGCGTCGTGGCGCTCGAGCAACCGCGCTAGGCCGGGAGGGCTTGCCTTGGCCGGCTCCGCCGATCTCGTACAAGCTGCCTTCGCCGCGCTGTCGGCCGGGGACGCCGAAGCCGCCGGCCTCTTCCGTGAGGCGATCGAACGAGACCCCGGCAACCCGTCGCTCCTGATCGGCGAGGCCGAAGCGCTGCTCGCGGCGGGCCAGGCCCGGCCGCTCGAGCGGCTCGAGGCGGCGGTCGCGCGCAACCCCGAATGGGTCGCCGGGCAATCTGCGCTGGCGTCGCTCAAGTGGGAGCTTGGCGACCAGGACTACACGGCGGGATTTCGCGCCGCGCTTGCGACCCGGCGACGTAACCCGGGGCTGTGGAACGGGCTGATCCAGATGCTGCAGGGCGCCTCCGATTATGCGGGGGCCGCCGAAGCCGCGGCGCAGGCGCGGCAACATTTCCCGGATCCGGTCCTCGTCCTGATCGAAGCGACCAACCGCGGCCTGATCGGTGACGACGCGGCGGTCGAGACGTTGCTTCGGCAAGTTCCGGAGATGCCCGCGCGCGACGAGGTCGAGGTGCGGCACCGCATCCGCCTGCAGGACCATGCTGGCGCGGGCGCGATCGTCGAGCGCATGCTCGCTCGCCCCGAGGCGGGGCTCGACGCCTGGGCGCTAGCCGAAATATTGTGGCGCAAGACCGCGGACGACCGGTGGCCATGGCTTGCCGGCGCGCCTCAGCTGGTCGTCAAGGTCCGGCTCGATTATGCGCCCCATCGTCTCGAGCAGCTCGCGGCGACGCTCGAGGGGCTGCATCGCCAGCAGCGGCAGCCGGTCGGTCAGAGCGTGCGCGGCGGCACCCAGACCCGCGGACGGCTGTTCGACCGGCGCGAGCCGGAAATCCGTGCGCTCCACGTCGCGTTTCAGTCAGCGGTCGAGGCCTATCGCGGCCAATTGCCGCCGCTCGACCCCGCTCATCCGCTGCTGCGCCATCGCCATCGCCGGCTCATGGCCGACGGCGGCTGGTCGGTCCGCCTGACCGGCGCTGGGTTCCACGTTCCCCACCTTCATCCCGCAGGCGTGCTGAGCTCGGCCTTCCACGTCCGAGTGCCCGAACTCGACGATGCGGCGCGGGAAGGCTATCTCGAGCTCGGCCGGCCGCCTCAGGATCTGCGCATGGACCTCGCGCCGCTGGCGAGCGTGCGTCCCGAGCCCGGCTGCCTCGTCCTGTTTCCCAGCTACCTCTATCATGGAACGCGCCCATTCAGCGCCGGCGAGCGGCTCAGCGTCGCGTTCGACGTGATCTGAGCCCGGGCCGCGTTGCGTGGGCACGGCGAGGTGATTATCAGCCCGTCGGCAGGCGTCGTGCCGAGCCTCGAAATTCAACTCGGACAGGGACAAGCGTGATGGACAGGTCCGCCATGATGGCGAAGATGGAACGCGGCAAAGGCTTTATCGCCGCGCTCGACCAGAGCGGCGGATCGACGCCGGGCGCGCTCAAGGCCTACGGCTACCGCGGCGACGAATGGTCGAGCGACGAGGAGATGTTCGACCTCGTCCACAAGATGCGGGTCAGGATCATCACCGCGCCGCCGTTCAACGGCGACAAGATTCTCGGCGCGATCCTGTTCGAAAAGACGATGGACGGGGAGGCGAGCGGGCGGCCGGTGCCCGATTATCTGTGGCATCGCGGCGTCGTGCCGTTCCTCAAGGTCGACAAGGGCCTGGCCGACGAAGCCGACGGCGTCCGCCTGATGAAGGACAATCCGACGCTCGACGCGCTGCTCGAGCGCGCGACCGCGAAAGGCGTGTTCGGGACCAAGATGCGCTCGGTCATCAACAGCGCCAGCGAGGGCGGGATCGCCGAAATCGTTCGCCAGCAGTTCGCCGTCGCCGATCAGATCAGCGGCCACGGGCTGATGCCGATCATCGAGCCCGAAGTGTCGATCAAGAGTCCAGATCGGGCCGAGTCCGACCTGATCCTGCTCGGTCATCTGACCAATGCGCTCGACGCGCTGCCCGACGGCCGACAGGTGATGCTCAAGCTGTCGCTTCCGGCGCAGCCCGGCCTGTTCGAGGTTCTGGTCCGACATCCGCGCGTGCTTCGCTTGGTCGCGCTCTCGGGCGGGTTCAGCCGCGACGAGGCCTGCCGCGAACTGGCAAAGAACCCCGGCATGGTCGCAAGCTTCTCCCGCGCTTTGCTTGAGGGTCTGCGCCACGACATGAGCGACGACGAGTTCAACCGCACGCTCGCCGCCTCGATCGACGCGATCTACGACGCGTCGACCGAAAAGGTCGCCGCCTGACTTCCGACGACGCCACTCAAGCCTTCCTGCCGCCCGAGCGGACGGAGCCGGCCAAGCTGTACCTGATCAGTCCGCAAGACGTTGGTGGAAGCTTTCCGGAGCGGCTCAGGGCAGCGCTCGAGCCGGGGTTGGCTGCCGCCTTCCAGCTGCGCGTGAAAGATGTCGACGAGCATCAGCTCGCGCGGCTCGCCGAGCCGCTGCAGCGCATTTGCGCCGACGCCGGCATCGCGTTCATCGTCAACGACAGCATCAGCCTCGCGAAGCGGCTCGTCGCCGACGGCGTGCACCTCGGCCAGAGCGACGGCGACGTGCGCGAGGCGCGGGCGCTGCTCGGGCCCGCGGCGCAAATTGGCAAGACCTGCCACGACAGCCGCCACCTCGCGATGGACGCCGGCGAAGCGGGCGCGGACTATGTCGCGTTCGGGGCTTTCTATCCAACCACGACTAAGCCGTCGGACTATCGCCCGGACCCGTCGATCCTCGCCTGGTGGTCGCGGCTGTTCGTAATCCCGTGCGTCGCGATCGGCGGGATTACGCCGGACAACGCCAAGCCGCTGGTCGACGCCGGCGCCGACTTTCTCGCGGTTTGCCAAGCCGTGTGGAGCAGCGACGACTGCACGGCCGCCGTGGCGGCCTTCGCGGACGTTCTCAGCGCCGCATCTGCCCGACCATCGACCTGAGCGTCCGCGCGTCGTCGATGGCGTGGCCGTGGATGTCGTTGTTGAAATAGCACCAGACCGAGCGGCCCGAGCGCGCCTGCTCGACGCACCAGTCGGTCCAGCTGAGCAAGACCTCGTCCGAATAGCGGCCATGATATTTGCCGGCGGTGCCGTGGAAGCGGACATAGGCCGTCCTGCCGCTCGCCCAGCGCGGCGATTTCAGCCCGACGAGATCGTGCACGACGAAGCCCGCGCCGTGGCGATCGAGCGCGGCGAGTACCTCCTCGTCGTACCAGCTCTTGTGGCGGAACTCGAAGACATGCTCGCCCGAGCGCGGGAGCAGCTCGAGGAAGGCCTCGAGCCGCGGCACGTCCTTGTGCAGGCTCGGCGGCAGTTGAAGCAGAATCGGGCCGAGATAGCTCTTCAGCCGACGGGCGAGAGCGATGAATTCGTCCACCGCGTCCGCGCAGTCCTTCAGCTTCTTCATGTGGGTGATGAAGCGGTTGGCCTTGAGGGCGTAGCGAAAGCCCGGCGGCGCCTGGTCGTGCCATTTGTCGACCGTGCTGGCGGCTGGCAGCCGATAGAAGCTGGCGTTGATCTCGACCGTGTCGAAGTCATCGGCGTAACGCGCGAACCAGCGGCTTTGCGGCAGGCCCTCGGGATAGAGGATCCCGCGCCAGTGCTTGTACACCCAGCCCGAGCAGCCGACGTGGATGTCGCTCGCTCTCGTCATTTCCGCGTAGGCGGGAATCCCGCTCGTTCCTTTACGCAGCGGGACGCCCGCTTTCGCGGGGGTGACGAGGTGAGTTGGGAAACCAAGCGCTGCTCCATCGTTGCAACGCCGAACCATCCAAAGGAGAGTTGCGTTGCGAATGCTCGTGGCTTCGATGCTGCTCGGCGCTGCGGCGATGGCCGCCGCTCAGCAGCCGCAGACGAAATCCGCCGACAGCAAGGCGTGGGTTGCCCCAGGCACGCCGGGCTCGCCGATCAAGGGCGAATTGTTCCACGCCCAGGTGTTGCTCGACAGCGCCGGCTTCTCGCCGGGCCCGATCGACGGCCGCAAAGGCTCGTCGCTGGCCAAGGCGATCGAGGGCTTCCAGCAGGCGAATGGGCTCGAGCCCAGCGGTGAGCTCGACACGCTGACGCGGCAGGCGCTGCTCCGGCAGAACCGGCAATCGACCGTATATGTGAAGCTGACCGAAGACGACGTGTCCGGCCCGTTCGTCTATCCGTTCCCGGACAAACCCGAGCAGCAGGCCAAGCTCGAGAGCATGGCCTATCGCAACATGCTGGAAAAGGTCGCCGAGCGCTATCACACCTCGCCCGACACCGTCGTCGCGCTCAACGGGCCCGACAAGCTGATCGGGCCGGGCCAGACGCTTCGGCTGCCCAATGTTGTCCCGGCGTCGCGCGACTATGCCGGCGCCATCAGCGACAAACAGGCCAAGCTGCTCGACCAGTTCAACGTGGACGGCAACCAGCCGCAGGGCGATTATGTGCTGGTCGACAAGAGCGAGGGCGTGCTCCAGGTCTATCGCGGCTCCCCGCCAAGCAAGGCGAGCGGCGAGCGGAGCGGCCAGCTGGTCGCGCAATTCCCGGTGACGACCGGGTCGAGCCACGACCCGCTGCCGCTCGGCACGTGGAAGGTGGCCACCTTCTCCTTCCTGCCGCCGTTCAACTACCAGCCCGATCTGTTCTGGGACGTCAGCGACGAGAAGGCCGAGCAGAAGCTCCCGCCAGGTCCCAACGGGCCGGTCGGGGTCGCCTGGCTCGACCTCACCAAGGAGCATTACGGGATCCACGGCACCGGCGAGCCGGCGACGATCGGCAAGACGCAGAGCCACGGCTGCCTGAGGCTGACCAACTGGGACGTGATGCGGCTGTCGCGGATGATGCGGAAGCCCGGCTTCACCGCCCTGTTCGTCGCCTAGGGCGCGCCAAACCATGCTCAAGATCATCGGCACGGCGCTGCTCACCGCGTTCGTCACCAGCATGTTCTGGATCTGGTTCTACAATTTCGTGCCGCAGGGCAGCCCTTCCATCGCGCGCAGCGGCAATGTCGTCACCGTCAAGCCCAACACCGAGGCTCCGGTCGAGGTCGCGCAGCAGGTGGTGGTCGGACCGGCCGGCCTCGCGCTGCCGGTGCTGGGGATCAGCGCCGACCAGCTCGTCGACACCTATGATTCCGCGCGCGGCGCCGGGCGCAGCCACGATGCCATCGACATCATGGCCGCCGAAGGCACGCCGGTGATCGCCGCGGCCGACGGCAGCATCGAGAAATTGTTCAACAGCGTTCGCGGGGGCAAGACCATCTACGAGCGCTCGGCCGACGGGAAGTGGGTCTATTATTACGCGCACCTCGCGGCCTATGCGCCGGGCCTCGGCGAGGGCCAGCAGGTCAAGCGCGGCCAGGTCATCGCCCGCGTCGGCCACACCGGCGACGCCAGCGCGGCGGGGCCGCACCTCCATTTCGCGATCAACCGCATGGCGCCGGGCGAGCGCTGGTGGCACGGTACGCCGATCAACCCGTACCCGCTGCTTGCCGGGAAAAAGGCCAGCGGCTAGGGGCGGCGGCGATCCTTCGATACGTCCTTCGAGACGCGGCTTCGACAAGCTCAGCCGCTCCTCAGGATGAGCGGTCAGTTTCGTATCCGCTCATGCTGAGGAGGCACTGAGGAAGCGAAGCGCATCGAAGTGCCGTCTCGAAGCACGTTCTTTCAAGGGCCGAGCACATGAAAATTTCCGGCGTGGACATCCGTCCCGGCAACATCATCGAATATGAAGGCGGCATCTGGCGCGCGGTGAAGATCCAGCATACCCAGCCGGGCAAGGGCGGCGCCTACATGCAGGTCGAGATGAAGAACCTGATCGACGGCCGCAAGACCAACGTCCGCTTCCGCTCCGCCGAGACGGTCGAGCGCGTCCGGCTCGACACCAAGGACTTCCAGTTCCTCTACCACGACGGCGACATGCTGGTGTTCATGGACAAGGATAATTACGAGCAGGTGTCGCTGCCCGATGACCTGATCGGCGAGCCGGCGGCCTTCCTCCAGGACGGCATGGACGTGGTCATGGAACTCTACAACGAGCGGCCGATCAGCGTTCAGCTACCCGATCAGATCGAGGCAACGATCGTCGAGGCCGACGCGGTGGTGAAGGGCCAGACGGCGAGCTCGAGCTACAAGCCGGCGGTGCTCGACAACGGGGTCCGCGTGATGGTCCCGCCGCACATCACGTCGGGTACGCGGATCGTGGTCGACACCTACAACCGGGAATATGTGAGGCGGGCGGAGTAGCTTCTAAACCCTCTCCCGCCGGGAGAGGGTGCCGAGCGCAGCGAGGCGGGTGAGGGGTGTGCCGCCGCATATGCCCCACCCCTTCACCCTCCCATCCCCGCTTTCGCGGGGACGGGTCCCTCCCTCTCCCGAGAGCGGGAGAGGGGCTTGGAGAGAAAATGGTTGCCCACTCCGGCCTGATCACCGTCATGACCCGCGCCGCGCGCAAGGCGGCGCCGCGCCTCAGGCGCGACTTCGGCGAGGTCGAGCAGCTGCAGGTCAGCCGCAAGGGCCCGGCGGACTTCGTGTCGATGGCCGACAAGCGCGCCGAAGCGACGCTCGTCGAGGAGCTGCGCAACGCCCGCCCGGACTGGGGCCTGCTGGTCGAGGAAGCGGGGGAAATCGCCGGCAATCCCGACAAGCCGCGCTGGATCGTCGATCCGCTCGATGGCACGACGAATTTCCTCCACGGCGTGCCCCATTTCGCGATCTCGATCGCGGTCGAGGAGCGCAAGACCGGCGGCGGCAGCGAGATCAGCCACGGGCTCGTCTATCAGCCGCTGACCGACGAGGGCTTCTGGGCCGAGAAGGGCAGGGGCGCGTGGCTTCAGGACGCGCGGCTCCGGGTATCGGCGCGGCGCGATCTCAACGAAAGCCTGATCGGCACCGGGATCCCGCATTGCGGACGGGGCGACGCCGCGCGCTGGGCGAACATCTATGCGGCGGTCGGCCCGCAGGTCTCCGGCGTGCGCCGCTTCGGTTCCGCCGCGCTTGATCTAGCCTGGGTGGCCGCCGGTCGAATGGACGGCTTCTGGGAAGACGATCTCGACCTATGGGATACGGCGGCCGGCGTGCTGCTGGTCAAGGAAGCGGGGGGGTTCGTGACCGATTATAGGGGCGGGGACCGTTCGTTCGAGCGGCGCGAATTCGTCGCCGGATCGGCCGCGATCCATTCGAAGCTGCAAAAGCTGGTCGCCGGGGCGCTTCGGTGATCGGGCTGCTGGCGCTGGCCGCCGCGGCCGCGGCGCAGCCGCAAACCGTGCTGACGATCGACCCGAAACACAGGCTGGTCGAGGGCGTCGCCAGCGACGGCAAGACCATCTGGGTGTCGAGCATCCTCGACCGCCAGGTGCTGTCGTGCCGCGCGACGTGCGCGACGCTGGCGACGCTGCCCGAGCCGCTCCACCCGTTCGCGATCGCCTGGGACAGTCTGCGCCAGCGGCTGTGGATCGCGGCCGACTGCCCAGCGGGCGTTCCGGGGATCAAGCCGTGCGAGCGCGGGGCGCTGCTCGCGCTCGATGCGCGCGGGCGCATCCAGACCCGCATTGCGCCTTTCATTGGCGAGTTTCATCCGGGCGACGTGTCGGTCTCCGGGCGCCAGGTGTTCGTCAGCGACAGCCAGAACGGCATGGTGTTCCGCCTGACCGACAATGAGCGGGGGATCATGGCCGTCGTGCTTCCCGACACCGGCAAGAGCGCGCAGGGCACGGCGCTCGATCGCACCGGCACTCAGCTGGTCGTGGCCGATTACAGCCAGGGCATCGGCATCACCGGGATCACAACCTTCAAACGCACGCTTCTGCCCAGGCAGGACGGCAAGCCGCTGCGCGGCGTCGACGGGCTCGTCCGCTGCGGCTCGACCTATTACGGCATCTACAACGGCGCGGCGCCGGGCGCGCTGGTGTCGTTCACCACCGACGGCAAGACCATCCGGTTCGACCAGCCGCTGCCGCAACTCGAGCTGCCCGACCCGACCCAGATTGCACTCGACGGCAGGCGCCTGCTGATCGTCGCCGATTCCGGCTGGGCGGCGGTCGGCAAGGGGGATGCTCCGCGCAAGTCCGGCGCGCCGATCCTCGCCGTTCCGCTGTCGAGCGACTGCCAGCCGCGCTGACCCCCCCGCGGGTTGCGGGAGAGGGGTCCAGGCCCTAAAGCGCCGCCAAGTTTTCGAGCCCCGGAGTTTCCCCTTGGCGAGCGTCGCCTTCGGCTATTTGCCGATCCTGTTGTTCCTGATCGTCGCGCTCGGGCTGTCGGCCGCGTTCGTCGTGCTGCCGATGATCGTCGCGCGCTTCACCGGCACGCACCAGCCCGATCCGGCCAAGCTCAGCGAATATGAGTGCGGCTTTCCGGCCTTCGGGGACGCGCGCGCCGAGTTCGACGTCCGCTTCTACCTCGTCGCGATCCTGTTCATCGTGTTCGACCTCGAGGCGGCGTTCCTGTTCCCGTGGGCGGTCAGCCTCGACTTCACCAAGTTCACCGGCTGGGCGGCGATGATGATCTTCCTCGCCGAGCTCGGGCTTGGCCTGGCCTATGCGTGGAAGAAGGGCGCGCTCGAATGGGAGTAATGCTCGATCCCCAGCATGACCGCATGCCGACCGAGGAGGAGCTGGCGCGGATCGCCGGACTCGTCCCGGGCGAAGTCGATCGCAAGCAGCTCGAAATCCTCCGGCAGTCGCTCAATGAAAAGGGCTTCATGGTCACCACCGCCGAGGATCTGTTCACCTGGGCGCGCACCGGCTCCTTGTGGTGGATGACCTTCGGCCTCGCCTGCTGCGCGGTCGAGATGATCCATGTGAACATGCCGCGCTATGACCTTGAAAGATTTGGCGTCGCGCCGCGCGCGAGCCCGCGCCAGTCGGACGTGATGATCGTCGCCGGGACCTTGTGCAACAAGATGGCGGCGCCGCTGCGGCGGGTCTACGACCAGATGAGCGAGCCGCGCTACGTCATCTCGATGGGCAGCTGCGCCAACGGCGGCGGTTATTATCACTACAGCTATTCGGTGGTCCGCGGCTGCGACCGCATCGTCCCGGTCGATATCTACGTTCCCGGCTGCCCGCCCACGGCGGAGGCTTTGCTCTACGGTATCCTCCAGCTCCAGCGGAAAATCCGCCGCGAAGGGACGATCGAGCGCTGATGGTGGCTCTCCACCTTCCGCGCATGGCCTCCGACGAGGGGGTGATCGCCGCCGCGAAAGCCGCGCTCGGCGATGCCTTGATCGACGCCGTCGACAAGGTCGGCGAGATCGGCCTGACCGTGAAGCGCGAGCGCATCGTCGAGGTGCTGCGCGCGCTGCGCGACACGCCGGGGCTCGAATATCAGCAGCTGATGGAGATCGCCGGGGTCGATTACCCCGACCGGCCCGAGCGGTTCGCGGTGGTCTATCACCTCCTCTCGCTGACCAGGAACCGCCGCATCCGCGTCACCGTCACCACCGACGAGGCGACTCCCGTGCCGAGCGTCACCGGGCTGTGGCCCGTCGCCGGCTGGCTCGAGCGCGAGGTGTTCGACATGTACGGCGTCGGTTTCTCGGGCAATTCCGACCTGCGGCGCATCCTCACCGACTATGGCTTCGCCGGCTATCCGCAGCGCAAGGATTTCCCGCTCACCGGCCACGTGGAGCTGCGCTACTCCGAGGCCGAGAAGCGCGTGGTCTATGAGCCGGTCGCGCTGCCGCAGGATTTCCGCAACTTCGACTTCCTGATGCCGTGGGAAGGGCCCGAGTACCGGTTGCCGGGCGATGAGAAAGC
>DASTID010000192.1:0-39205 GCA_035717905.1 Sphingomicrobium sp.
GGATCGGCGCGCCGGTCATCTCGGGCAAGGAAGGGGCGGACCCGGCCGGCCTCGTCTTCGACGGAGTGAAGCAGGCGACCGCGCAGGGCATCGACGTGCTGGTCGTCGACACCGCCGGCCGGATGCAGAACAAGTCGCACCTGATGGAGGAATTGTCGAAGATCCGGCGTGTCCTCGGGCGGCTCAATCCGGAAGCGCCGCACGACGTCATCCTCGTGCTTGACGCGACCACCGGACAAAATGCCCTTTCCCAAGTCGAAGTCTTCCGCGAAACGGCGAATGTGACCGGCCTCATCATGACCAAGCTCGACGGAACCGCGCGCGGCGGAGTCCTCGTCGCCGCGGCCGAGCGGTTCGGCTTGCCGATCCACGCGATCGGAGTCGGCGAGCGAGCCGACGACCTCCGCCCGTTCGACCCGCGCGCAGTCGCCCGCGCGATCGCAGGCCTGCCGCCCGAATGAAGAGTCAATCCAAGAGCGGCAGCGGCTCGCAGCTGCTGATCGATGTCGGGCCGCTGCTGGTCTTCTTCGCGGCCAATTTCGCCGCGCCGGTGCCGCCCGCGCTGAAGATTTTCGTCGCCACGGGAGCGTTCATGGCGGCGATGGTCGCGGCGATGCTTTACTCGGCGCTTCGTTTCCACCGGATATCGCCGATGCTGTGGTTCTCGGGCGTACTCGGCGTGGTCATGGGCGGGGTCACTCTGTGGCTTCATGACGAAACCTTCATCAAGATGAAGCCGACCATCTATTATGTCTTCGTCTCGGTGCTGCTCGGCTTCGGGCTGGTCGCCGACAAGCCGCTCCTGAAGCGCGCCTTGGGCAGCGCCTACCCGGGCCTCGACGAGGAAGGCTGGCGAAAGCTCACGCGCAATTGGGTGATCTTCTTCCTCTGCCTCGCGGCGCTCAACGAGGCCGTCTGGCGTAATACCTCCACCGATTTCTGGGTCGGATTCAAGCTGTGGGGAGCGATCCCCCTCACCTTCCTGTTCGCCGCCGCAAATATCCCGATGCTCCTGCGGCACGGCCTCACCCGCGAGGATGCCGCTCCGGCCGAGCCTGGACCGGTCGAATGATCGACGATCCGATCCTTTCGATCTGGGGCCTGAGGAAAGCCTATGCGAGCGGCACCGAGGCGCTGAAGTCGATCGATCTCGAAATCCGCCGCGGCGAGATTTTCGCGCTCCTCGGGCCGAACGGGGCCGGCAAGACCACGTTGATCAACATCGTCTGCGGGATCGTCACGCCCACCGAGGGCACCGTGCTCGTCGATGGGCGCGACTGGCAGGACGAGTACCGCTACGTCCGCGGCAGGATCGGGCTCGTTCCGCAGGAGCTGACGACCGAAGCGTTCGAGACCGTGTGGAGCACCGTCACATTCTCCCGAGGGCTTTACGGACGGCCGCCGAACCGGGCCAGGGTCGAGGAGTTGCTGAAGCGCCTGTCGCTGTGGGACAAGCGCAAGACGATCATGATGCAGCTTTCGGGCGGGATGAAGCGCCGGGTGATGATCGCCAAGGCATTGAGCCATGAGCCGTCGCTGCTGTTCCTCGACGAGCCGACGGCGGGCGTCGACGTCGAGCTTCGCCGCGACATGTGGGACCTGGTGCGGCAGCTTCGCGACGACGGAACGACGATCATCCTCACCACGCATTATATCGAGGAAGCCGAGGAGCTTGCCGACCGCGTCGGAGTGATCAGCCGCGGCGAGCTGATTGCCGTCGACGACAAGGCCATGTTGATGGCGCAGATGGGCAAGAAGCGTCTCGAGATCCTGCTGACCGACCCGCTCGAGGCGGTTCCGCCGGACCTGTCCGACTGGAACCTGAGCCTCGAGGAGGACGGCCATCGCCTCTGCTACATCTTCGACAGCCATGCCGAGCGGACCGGAATCGCCTCGCTGATGCGAAAGCTCTCGGAGCTGGGGATCGGCTACAAGGACCTCTCGACGCATCAGTCGAGCCTCGAGGACATCTTCGTCGAGCTGGTGCATGGTGGGCGAGCCGCGACGTGATGCCTACACTTGCCGCTCATCCTGAGGAGCCATTGAGCCTGTCGAAATGGCGTCTCGCAGGGTCCTTCGAGACGGGTCTTCGACACGCTCTTCGGGCTACTCAGCGGCTCCTCAGGATGAGTGGGTTTGGCCGGAGGCAGCGATCATGAACGGCTACGGCGTTTACGCGATCTACCGCTTCGAGATGGCGCGTTGGGGGCGGACGCTGTGGCAGAGCCTGGTCGCTCCGGTGATCACCACCGCGCTGTATTTCATCGTCTTCGGGTCGGCGATCGGCAGCCGCATGTCGGACATGCAGGGAGTCGATTTCGGGAGCTTCATCGTTCCCGGCCTGACTCTGCTGTCGGTGTTCATGCAGTCGATCTTCAACGCCAGCTTCGGCATTTATTTTCCGAAGTTTACCGGAACGATCTACGAATTACTCTCAGCGCCGATCTCGAGCTTCGAGGCGGTGCTCGCTTATGTCGGCGCGGCGGTCACCAAGTCGGTGATCCTGGCGCTGGTGACGCTTGCCACGGCGCTGCTGTTCGTCCCCGTGCGGGTCGATCATCCCGCCGCGATGTTGCTGTTCCTGCTCGGCATCACCACCGGCTTTTGCCTGTTCGGGTTCGCGATCGGCGTGTGGGCCAAGAATTTCGAGCAATTGCAGATTTTCCCGATGCTGGTGATCACGCCGCTGACCTTCCTCGGCGGCGCCTTTTATTCGGTCAACGCGCTCGGCGAGCCGTTCCGGACGATCACTTTGTTCAACCCGATCGTCCACCTCGTCAGCGGCTTCCGTTGGAGCTTCTTCTCGACCGCCGACGTGCCGGTCTGGTCGAGCGTGCTGGTCACGCTCGCCATGATCGGGATTTGCATGGCGGTCATCGTCTGGATGTTCCGGACGGGCTACCGGCTGAAGCAGTAGAGCCCTGCCCCTGCGCGAGCGGATCGAGCGACCGCGCGACCTCGCGAATCTGCGCATCGGTCAGCTTGTCGAGCTGCACCGCGGCCGGCAGCGATGGGTCATAACCCGCGACCTGCCCGCTGTGCGCTTCGATCCACGCGTTGAAATGCCCGATGATCCGGGTTCCGGCCCGGTCGTGCGCGCTCGAGCCGCCGATCCCGCGGTTGATGTTGTGCAGCGCCATGCGCGGGTAATCCGCCAGCGCGAGCTCCGAGAGTTTCGCGTGATATTCGAGCATCGTTTCATCGAGCGTGGACGGATCGCTCGCCATCGCCTTGTCGATCGCGTGGCGGCCCTCATGGATGAAGATCGAGTGCTGGTTGCTCGCCCGCCAATATTCATCGAGGAACGCACGGCGGAAGTCGTCATCCGCGCCGGCATGGCGCTTCGCCGCGGCGGCCACCTGTTCGACCACCTGCAGCCGCAATCGCCCGTTCACGCTGCGCAGGGTCGTCGGTACGCCGGTTCGCGCCTTCGCCACGTCCTCGCTCGACCATTGCGCGATGTTGGCAAGCAATTCCCGCCGCTCGGCCGTGTCGCCGAGCAGCGCGTAGGCCGAGGTGGGGCCCGACGTGTAAGCCGAGCGGACCTGGACGATGAGATCTTCGCCCGACCAGCCCCCCGTCTGCGCGCTGCCGTCCCACAGCCAGCCTTCGAAGCCGTTCGCCCACATATTGTCGATCACGGCGAAGCGGATCCTGGCCGAATGGCCGTATTGCCGCACCGTCTCCGTGCGGTCGTCGACGACATGGCCGACGTGAAGGCTGGGATAGCCGCCGGTCAGCCCGACCGATCCGATGACGCCATAATGTTCGAGGACGGCCGCGCGAGGGTCGCCCTTGGCGCCGGCGGCGCCCATTAGCACGCCCAGCGTTTTGAACGCCGCCTGCTTTAGCGGTTCATCGTCCTTCGAGCCGCCGTGGGCGAGCGCCCGATTCGTCTCGAGCTCCGCCGCGGTCAGCGCGTGGCGCTGCGCCAGATAGGCCTGGACGAGCTTCCAGTGATCGTTTCGGGCATTGCCGGGCAGTCCGAAGGCCGATGCGTAGCGCTTCAGCGCGTCGGCAAATCCCGCGCGCATCAGCAAATGCGCGACTTCCACGCGGTCGCCATCGGATGCGCCGGCACTCAAGCCCTTCTCGAACAATGCGGTCGGATGAAATTGCGCCAGCGCCGGCGGCGCGTCGGCATCCGTCAGCCAGTAATAGTCCTTCCATGCGGCGAGCGCGGCGGCCGCGTCGCCCGCCAGGACCGCGACCGCGAGCCGCGCCTTTGCACCATCGTTCCCGGCATCCTGCGTCAGCTGCGCCGCCTCGGCGCTCGCCTGGCGCAGCAGCGACGGGCGCTCGGCGGGAACGTCGATCGCGCGGTCCAACCGCGCGGCGATCGCGTGGACGCGAATGGGATCGCGCTTGCGCGGCTCCGGGCATGCTGCAAGCAGAGCCGGCTCGGCGGCGATCGCTTCGGCGCCGCGCTTGGCTTCACGCAGCACCCTCGCGGTCATTTCCGAAACGTCGCACGCCTTGCCGCCCGTCGTTCGCGCCGCAGCCAGCCGCTGCAGCGCCACGTCGGCCTTGCCGTCGATCAGCCAGGCGATGCGCGCCAGCTCGACTCCCGCTTCGGCGCGGTCGTCGGCACTCGCCGCCGCGTCCGCCGCGATCGCCGCATAAAGCCGCTCGGCCTTGGCGACCTCGTTGCGATCATAGGCATCGTGCGCGTCGGTCAGGCCCGCCGCCATCGCCGCGGGGGCACCCGCCAGCAGGAACATGGCCATCGCCAGCTTGATCATCGCGCTCTCCGTGCATTACACATGTAATACACAATCTCCGGTCACGGTGGCGCTGTCTTGGATGTTTCGAAGGTGAAGCCGCTCCACAGCTTCCACGGCCTCGAAATGGAGGTCCGGAGCTTCGACGGCGCGCGCGCCGTCCGCGTCGTCCACCCGGCGGGCCAGCGCATTCCGGCGCACCGCCACGACTGGCCCCTGCTCACCCTGCCGGCGCTCGGTGGCTATCTCGAAGAGTGCGAGGAAGGGTCCGTCGCCGTCGCCGGCCCCGCTGTGATCCTCCACCCGCCCGGCCGTTGCCACGCCAATTGCATCCACGCCAGCGGCATGGAAACCTTCTCGATCGAATTCGACCCCGCGTGGCTCGGAGCGGGTGCGCTCCCCCGCTTGTTCGACCGCTCCTTCTATTGGATCGGCGGCGAGATTCCGCTCGCGTCGCGAGCGCTTGCGCGGCTGTGGGCCGATCCGGCGGCGGGCGAAGATGCGGTGCGCTCAGCCACGGCGAACTTTCTCTTCGGGGCGATGCACTCGGCTGAGCGGCCCGCGCCCGAGTGGCTGCCGCGCGCACGGGCGCAGCTCGCCGCGGGGCATGGCGTGACCGCGCTCGATCTCGCGCGAGCGCTCGATCTTCACCCGCGCTGGCTCGCCCAGGCCTATCGTTCGGCGATCGGCGAAGGGCTGCACGAAACCGTCCTGCGCGGCCGCGTCGAGCAAGCCGTGCGGATGCTCCGCTCGACCGACCAGCCGATCGCCGAGATCGCGGTCGCCGCCGGCTTTTGCGACCAGAGCCACCTCAACCGGGCGATGCGGCGGTTCACGGGCCGCACGCCGCTTCAGGTCCGCGGCGAGCGCGAAGCGCTGGCGGCACTGCTGAGCTAGTCGCGCTTCAGGCGTGCTCGGCGAGCCGCGAGCCGGCGGGCTGCTGATCCGCGCGCTGCTCACCGCGCCCGTCGAGGTTTTCCGCGACAAAGTCCCAGTTGACGATGTTGTTCAGGACCGCGCTCGCGAACTTGGGCCGCTCGTTGCGATAGTCGATGTAATAAGCATGCTCCCACACATCGAGAGTGAACAGCGGCACCATGCCTTCGTGTACCAGCGGCGTGTCGGCGTCGTGCAGCGACGTGATCCTGAGGTTTCCGCGGTCGAGCACCAGCCACGCCCAGCCGCTCGCGAAATGGTTGACCGCCTCCTCGTGCAGCTGCTGCAGCATGGTCTCGGAATTGCCGAACGCATCGTCGATCAGATGCGCGAGCTTGCCGCTCGGGCGCTGGCCCTGCGGCGCCAGGCATTGCCAGAAGAAGCTGTGATTCCACAGCTGCGCGCTGTTGTTGAACAGCTTGGCGTTGCCCGAGCGACGGGCTTCGCGCACGACCTGGGTCAGCGCCGCGCCGCTCAGCGCCTGGTCGTCGGCGATCAGCTCGTTCGTCTTGTTGACATAAGCGCGGTGGTGCTTGCCGTAGTGGAAGTCGAGCGTCTCCGCCGACATATGCGGCGCCAGCGCATCTTTCGCATACGGCAATTCGGGTAGCTCGAACGGCATGATCATCTCCTCGCTCTTGAATCGTTGCCCAATGCCCTAACGATGCGGACGCCAGACGGCTCCGCGATTCGGCGCAGCGCTTGCGAATTGCCGTTACGCAGCCGTAAGGTGTTCCATGCCGCGACCGGCGGCGAATGGGGGTGCAGATGGCCAAGCTGTTCGCAAATTTAACTCTGGTTGTCATCGTCGGAATCGCGCTCGCGATCCTCGTCGCGCTGTTCCCGGATTCGGGCTACGCGCCGTCGTTCGGCGTGCTCAACGGCGTCCTCCAGTGGCTCCACGTGTTCTTCGGAATCATGTGGATCGGCCTGCTCTATTATTTCAATTTCGTGCAGACGCCGGTCATGCCGACCGTCCCGGCGGAGCTGAAGCCCGGCGTGTCAAAATATATCGCCCCCAAGGCCTTGTTCTATTTCCGCTGGGGCGCGGCGTTCACCGTCCTCACCGGCCTGCTGCTGGCCTGGTCCTACGGCGAGCTGGTCGAGGCCCTGACGCTGCAGCCGTCGGCGCGGCTGATCGGGATCGGCATGTGGCTGGCGCTGATCATGGCGTTCAACGTGTGGGCCGTCATCTGGCCGAACCAGAAGAAAGTGCTCGGCCTGGTCGAAGCGGACGATGCCACCAAGGCGAAGGCGGCCGCCACTGCCGGCATCGCATCGCGGCTCAACGTGCTGCTGTCGATCCCGATGCTGCTGGCAATGACCAACATGCATTAGGCCGCGGTCGAGCGGCACCAGCGCCCAAAAAAAGCCACGCGGGGAAAGCGCCCCGCGTGGCTCCAGGATTCAGACCGACCGGCTCAGGCGTTGGTCTTGCGCACCACCTTGAACCGGGACAGCTGCTCTTTCGGCGCATCCCACTTCGGATCGAGCGCCGACGCGCGCTGATAATCCTGGTAGGCGGCGCGGATGTCGCCGGCGTCCTCATTGGCGAGCGCGCGGCCGAAATAGGCCAGCGGCGCGTAGCTGGTGTTCAGCTCGATCGCCCGGCTGAACATCTGCCGCGCGCTTTGGAAATCGCCCTGCTGATAGCGGGAAATCCCCTTGTTGAGCCAAGCTTCCGGCTGGCCGACGTCGAGGCCCATCGCCTGGTTGAAATCGGCTTCGGCGCCGCGGTAATCGGCGCGCACGAGCTTCAGCACGCCGCGATTGACGTAGCTCGCCACGAGGTCGCTGAACGGGATCGCATCCTGCGTGACCGCCGCGTTGCATTCCGACATCGACTGGCCCGAGGCGTCGCGCGCAACGGCCGCGTGATAGCAGGTCGTGGCGGCGTTTCCGCCGACTCGCGTGACGGCAGCGCCGATCGGTGACGGCGCGGGCGACATGGCCATCAGCGCGACCGCCGCGGTTGTGAGGAGAATCGTTTTCATTCTGTCCTCCTATGACTGGACCGCGCCAATATACTCCATTCGCCCCGGTCCTTCATCGACTAATCGACGGTCCGACGAACGAATGCTGGCGGATTCTACGGCTTAGGCAGCCGCATCGACCAGTTTATGCCGTTTGAGCGCATGGCGCAGCTGATCGTAGCTGAGGCCGAGCGCCGCGGCGGTCGCTCGCTGATTGAAGCGGTTGCGCGCGAGCGCGTCCTCGAGCAGCGCGCGTTCGTATGCGGAGACCGCGCCGCGGAAATCGCCCGGTGGAACTTCCGAGAGAGGTGGTGGGGCAGCCGGCGGCGAAGGCTGCGCGCCGGCCGCTCCGGGGTCGCTCTTCGCCGGCGCCTGGGTCGCGTGCTCCGCGTGCGTGATCGAAGCGGACGGCGCCCAGGGCGAGCGGAACGGGTCGAACACGATCTCGTCGACCGCCCGCTCGGGATCTTCGTGCCGGTACACCGCCCGCTCGGCCGCGTTTCTCAGCTCGCGCACGTTGCCCGGCCAATGATAGGCTTCGAGCTCGCCCATCGCGCGCGCCGAGAAGCCCGGCCAGTTGGGCCAGTCGAGCTCGACCGACATGCGGCGGCCGAAATGCTCGGCGAGCAGCGGAATGTCGCCCTCGCGCGAGCGAAGCGGCGGCAAGGTGATCACCTCGAACGACAGGCGGTCGAGCAAGTCGGCTCGGAATTTGCCTTGTTCGACCTGCGCCGGAAGGCTTTCGTTGGTCGCTGCGACGATGCGCACGTCGACCGAAATCGGCTTCGACGCCCCGATCCGGGTAATTTCGCCATATTCGGTGGCGCGCAGCAAACGGTCCTGTGCCGGCATCGACAGGGTGCCGAGCTCGTCCAGGAACAAAGTGCCGCCGTCGGCTTCCTCGAACCGGCCGTGGCGGGTCTTGGCGGCGCCGGTGAAGCTGCCGGCCTCGTGCCCGAACAGCTCGGCCTCGATCAGGTTTTCAGGCAAGGCGGCGCAATTCATGACGATCAACGGCCCCGCCCACCGGCCAGACAGATGGTGGAGCCGCTCGGCGATGAGTTCCTTGCCGGTGCCCCGCTCGCCGATTACCAGCACGGGCCGGTTGAGCGCCGCGGCGCGGCTCGCCCGCTCGACCGCGTCGAGGAACGCGAGGCTCTGCCCGATGAATTGTTCGGCCCGTTCCATGTGCCGACTGTTGGTGGCAAATCCCACCAATTGGCAAGGATTTTCACTCCGCGCCTTGGCCGAAATTGGTCTTTTTTACGGATACTTGCGATTTCCGGAAATGTGGCACGGCTCTTGAATGGTGAAGAGCAGGTTTAGGGCCCTGATTTCGCTTACGGAGTGCATGGATGAGTATCTTTTCCCGAACGCGGGACATTTTCGCGGCGAACATCACCGAGATGCTCGACCGGTCGGAAGACCCGGCGAAGATGATCCGCATGGTCATCCTCGAGATGGAGGAGACCCTGGTCGAGGTGCGCGCCAGCGCCGCGCGCTGCATCGCCGACGCCAAGGAGATGCGCCGCGCGCTGACGCGGCTCGACGAGCTTCAGACGAGCTGGACCGAGAAAGCCGAGCTGGCCTTGTCGAAGGAGCGCGAGGACCTGGCGAAGGCTGCGCTGCTCGAGCGCCAGAAGGCGGCCGACATGGGCGGCGGCCTGCGCGAAGAGATCAAGGTCATCGACGATACGCTCAAGGGCTATGAGGCCGACATCGCCAAGCTCCAGGGCAAGCTGAGGGAAGCGCGCGCGCGCCAGAACGCGATCGCGGCGCGGTTCGAAAGCGCCGTCACCCGCGCCCGCGCCCGCGAACTGCTCAACGGCAATCGCACAGAGGACGCCTTTTCGAAGTTCGAGCTGCTCGAGCGCCGCGCCGACTTCGCCGAAGGGCGCGCAGATGCGCTCGGAATGACGGGGCCGAAGAGCCTCGAGGAAGAAATCGCCGAGCTGAAGGCCGCCGAATCGGTCGATGCGGAGCTGGCGGCGATGAAGGCCGCGCTCAAAGCCAAGGGGAAATAAGGGTCCATGGAAGATATTCTGATTCCGGCCATCGCGATCACCGCGATCTTCATCGGCCTGCCGTGGCTGATCTTCCACTACATGACCAAGTGGAAGACCGCGAAGACGCTGACCAACGAGGACGAGAAGCTGCTCGACGAGCTGCACGACGTCGCCCGGCGGCTCGACGACCGGCTGTGCACGATCGAGCGGATCATGACCGCCGAGAACCCGAACTGGCGGCAGCAGTGCCTGCCGGGCCGCGACCTCAACCAGCGCCTGCTCGCCGACGGGGAATAAGATGGCCTACGACCGCTACCGATCGCTGATACGCGGCTATTCGGAATCCCCTCCCGGTCATCGCCCGGACGACCGCTACCTCTCCGAGCAGCCGGCGAGCCGCACGCGCTTCTATCGCGACAAGCGCAACGGCAAATTGTTCGGCGTGTGTGCCGGAATCGCCGATTACACCGGGTTCGACGTCGCGCTCGTCCGCGTCGGCTTCCTCGCCGCGATCTTCATGAGCGGCGGCTCGGTGCTCCCCTTCTATTTCATCGCGGCGATGGTCACGCCGACGAGGCCGCGCGAATTCGAGTTGCGCGACGGCGAAGAGCAACGGTTCTGGCAGGGCGTGCGCGCCTCGCCGGCGCGCGCGACGCGCGACATCCGCTCGCGGCTGAAGGACATCGACCGACGCCTGGCCGACATCGAAAGCTATGTGACGACCGAAAACCGCAGCCTCGCGCGCGAAATCGAGCAGCTTCGATAAATCACGAAACTAGGGGGAATGCCCGAATGGATCCGGAAGTCGCGCAAGTCTTCAATTTTGTAGGCAACGTCCTGCCGTACGTCGCGCTCATCGTTGTCGTCTCGGTCGCCGGAGCGTTGTTGAACAACTGGCTGAAGATCAAGAATGGCTATCCGCTCGCCACGTCGTGGGGGACGCCGCTCCATCCGAGGACCGACAATGAGGCCGCCGAGCGGATCAAGCTGCTGACGAACGAGAACGCGCAGCTGCGCGCCGAGCTCGGCTCGATCAAGGACAGGCTGGAGAATGTCGAGCGGATCGTCACCGACCAGCCGTTGAAACTTGCCCGTGAAATCGAGTCTCTGGGGCTTGATAAGACGGGCCACGCATAACCACTTGCCAAAGCGCGACAGCGGGCTCGCGACGGAGAGAAAACCAGATGAATCCTTTCGAGATGGTGGCGGTCATCGTGGTCGCCGTGATGATCGCCTCGGTGCTGCGCGCGCGCTACGGCTATCGCCGACACCGCGGCGGGGGCGAGATCGACCCTGCCGAGCGCGCGGAGACGATGCGGCTGCGCGACGAGGTCAAGGAGCTCAAGGACCGCATCAAGGTGCTCGAGCGGATCACGGTCGAGAAGGAAAACAGCCTCGCCAAACAGATCGAGGAACTGCGCGACCAGTAGATGACAGGCGCCGGGCGGCACCCTATCTGCCGGCCATGGCCCTGCCTTCGCTCCACGAGACGCTCGACGACTATGAGCTGCTCGACGGCGAGGACCGCTACCGCCTGCTGATCGACCTCGGACGCCAGCTTGAGCCGATGCCCGACGCGCTCAAGACCGACGCGACCAAGGTGCGCGGCTGCTCGGCCTCGGTGTGGGTCTATCCGACCGCCAGCGAAGGCCGGCTGCATTTCCTCGCCGACAGCAACGCGGCGATCACCAAGGGCATCGTCGCACTGATCCTGTCGGCCGTCCAGGACAAGCCGGCGGCCGAAGTCGCGAACCTGGACGTCGCCGAAGCGCTCGCCCCGTTCGAGCTCAGGAAACATCTCAGCGCCAACCGCACCCAGGGCGTGCCGAACATGATCGCGCTGGTGAAGGCGACAGCCGAGCGATATGCGGCTGCGGCCTAAGCTGTTTTCCCGTTCGTTCGCTCTTCGGCCCGTTTCAGCACGTCATAGGCCGCCTGGACCTGCTTGAAGCGCTTGGCAGCCTCGGCGTCGCCCGGGTTGGCATCGGGGTGGGTCTCTTTCACGAGCCGCCGGTGCGCGGCCTTGACCGCCTTGAAATCGGCGTCGCTGTCGAGCTCGAGCGCGTCCAGCGCGCGCATCTCGTCGCGACTGCGGCTTCCGTCGCCGGGGCCCGCCCATTGCCACTGCGCCGACTGGCGGAAGCCCTTGGCGCCCGCCTCCTCCGCGGCGGCGCGGCGCGCGGCTTCCTCGGGGCTCAGCCCGGCGAAATAATTCCAGTTCCGGTTGTATTCGGCGGCGTGCGCCTCGCAGAAATACCAGCGGTCGCGGCTATGCGGAGCCTTGGGCGCGGGCCGGTCGCCGATCGCGTTGCAGCCTTCGCGGTCGCACAGCCGGACCTTCGCGGCGTGCCGGCTCTTGTCGCCGTACGAGCGCCAGCGCGGGAATCCCCAGTCGTCCGATCTCTTCTGCTTGGCCATCCGCGTCCTTCTAACGCGTCATTGCGAGGAGCGCAGCGACGAAGCAATCCAGTCACCGTAATCTGGATTGCTTCCCCCGGCTCAAGGCCGGAGTCGCAATGACGAAAAATGCGCCAGAGGGCCTGTAAGCCGGGTTCTGTCCACCCCCGCGAAAGCGGGGGATGGGCGACCATTCCTCTAGGAGACGGGTCGCCCCGCCCCTCAAGCAACCAACCCGGGCGCCGGGCCGGAACAGGCCCATGCGGCGCCCCTATTCGGTCTTGCACCCGGTGGGGTTTACCGTGCCGGAGACGTTGCCGCCGCCGCGGTGCGCTCTTGCCGCACCCTTTCGCCCTTACCCCGCCGAAGCCGGGCGGTATGCTTTCTGTGGCACTGTCCCTCGATCCCCTCGCGGGAACCGGCCGGGCATTACCCGGCACCGTCGTTCCGTGGAGCCCGGACTTTCCTCCAGCCTTCGCCAAGGCTTCGGCTGGTAAACGCCAAGCGCTTGCCCGCCGTAGCTTCAGCGAAGGCGGGCGGCCGCCCGGCCCTCTGGCGGGACGGCCTATAGCGCGTGAAACTCAGCGGGAGAAGACGGCGCCGTGCGGCTTGCCCTCACCGGTCCAGCCTTGGGGCCAAGTGCGTTGCGCGAAGCTGAAACCGACTTTCCCGTCCGTATCGCGGAACGTATCGTCAATCGTCAGCGCGCCAGTCGCGTCATCCAGCTTCAACAAATACAGCCGGTCGCCGGACTTTCCTGAGGTGATGACGATCCGCTTCGTCTTGGGATCCCACGCGGTCCAGTGCGAATCATATTGATCGCTGATGACCAGGCGAGAGACCTCCCGCGCGTGCTCGCCGTCCGCGATATCCAGGACGATGAATCCATGGATCGAAGGCACGCTTTGCACCAAATAATGACCAGCGATTGTCGGGACACCGCAGAAATTCCCCGGAAACTGGTGGACCAGCTTGGCGGTCGGATGCGGGCCGTCCATCCCGGTCACGCGCTGGATCCCGCATGACAGGGTCTGGACGTAAGCCGCGCCATCGGGTCCGATCCGGGCTTCTTCGGGGGATATGTGGCCGTTGAGCCGCGGACCGGGATCAAAGCGGTAAGTTCCCAAGAGCTTGAGATCCGACAAGCGGAACATCTGGTAGGTGTCGCTTGTCAGCAGATATTCGTCGGCCATCGGCGAATTGGTGACCAGGACCCGGTTGATTCCCGGCATCACCACAAGGCTGTAGGGCAGCAAGCCTTCATCGGGGAAAGCTGGGTCGGCGTTGCCGGTCGCGCGGATGACCTTGCCGCTGTTGTCGATCTCGACCAGGCCGCCGCTCGTCCCGCTCATCGCCATCTGGCCGCCGTGATCCGCAAACTGGAAGGACGACAGGACGTGACCGTTGGGCAGCCTGAGAAAGCTGTGCGGCATCGAATAGCCACCCATGCTTCCAAAGGCGGCCGCGACCTTCGGCTTCAGCGGATTCCTTAGATCGAAGATGACCGATTTGTTGGCGTCATGATCATTGGCGAACAGCATGCCGCTAGCCGGCATTTCATATTCGGTATGGTGGATTCGCACGCTTTTGATGTCGGTCGGCGCCGCGGTCAGCATTTTGCCATAGGTCGACGACGCCGGATCGGCGTCGATCACGATGAGGAAATCATTGCCCTGCTTGGCCTGATCCCCGGTCCACACGAAAAGATAGTGGCCGGCGGAGGCCGTCTCGCTTCGCCCCGCTCCGGGAATGAGCGCAGCCAACGCGGCGATCGCCGCGATCGATCCTCGAAGCATAGCCATGTCCCCCCAACGCCGCACTCGATAACCGACGGGTCGGGACAATTATTGCGGCCGCGGCAGTAAAAGCGCCAGCAATTTCGCGCGGCATTCGCCGTCGATGATCCCGTCAATCAGGTCGGGCCGGAAGCGGCGCTGGAAGGCGATCACGGCTTTCTGCTCGTCGGTCACGTCATAGCCGAAGCGCTCGAGCGCGAGGAGGAAGCCGGCGTCGGTCCAGAACGGGTCGATCAGCTCGCGGCTCGGGCTCGGCAGCGCGAGGCGGCGCTTGGCCAGCTCCCACCAGGGGAACAGCTCGCCCGGGTCCTCCTTGCGCGCCGGCGCGACGTCGGAATGGCCGACGACGTTGCCGCGGCCGATGCCGTGGCGTTCCTTGATGTCCGCGACCAGCGGGATCACCGACGCGATCTGCTCGTCCGGGAACGGGCGATAGCCGAACTCGTGACCGGGATTGACGATCTCGATCCCGACGCTCGCGGAATTGACGTCGGTCATCCCGCGCCAGCGCGCCTTGCCCGCGTGCCAGGCGCGCTTCGATTCATCGACCAGGCGGTAGATCGTTCCGTCCTCGTCGACGCAATAATGGGCCGAGACCTTGGCCTCGGGCGAGGTCAGGCGGCACAGCGCGCCCTCGCAATCGGGCATCCCGGTGTAGTGGATGACGATCATCGACACCGGCAGCGCCCGCTCGTCGAAATTGGGCGAAGGGCGGTCGACGAAATCCATGGCCGCTATGGCGCACCAGCTTTGGCGCGCGGTCAAGCCCCGGACGCGGCTCTCCGGTCTGCCTGGCGTTTCTCGACGCGGCTGCCGTCGCCCGCCAGCCGGTAGAGGCCGCGCGCGTTGATGTCCGCGCCGAGCTTGGTCGATTGGCCGATCACGGTCTCGCCCGCGCCGAGCATCAGCCAGCCGTCCTCGGCCATCGACGCGACCAGCCGCTCGAACGCCAGCGCCTTCTTGTCGGGGCTCAGATAAAGCAGGACGTTGCGGCACAGCACGATATCGAAGCCGCCCGGGTGCGGCGGCGGCTCGAGCAGATTGTGGACCTGGAAACGCAATGGCTTGCGCAGCTCCTCGACCGCGCGCCAGCCGTCGGCGCACTCCTCGAACCATTTGATCATCTGGTTGATGCCGAGCCCGCGCTGCACCTCGAACTGGGAGTAGGTACCGGCGCGCGAGCGATCGATGCACGACATCGACACGTCGCTGCCGAGGATGTCGATGGTCCAGCCGCGCCATTTGTCGGGCTCCTCGGCGAACAGCATCGACAGCGAATAGGCCTCCTGCCCGGTCGAGCAGCCCGCCGACCAGATACGCAGCCGCTTGCTCTTGGCGCGGCGGGTCGCAAGCTCGGGCAGCGCATGGCGCGCGAGCAAATCGAACGGCGAGCGGTCGCGGAAGAAGTAGGTCTCGTTGTTGAGCAGCGCCTCGACGACGCGCTCCGACAGGCTCGGCTCCTTGCCCATGACGAGGATCGTGATCAGCTCGTCGAGCGTGGCGATGCCGCGCTCGCGCAGCAGCGCCGAGAGTGCCGTCTCAATGCGCCAGCGGCGGCTCATCGTCAGCTGCTGGCCGGTGCGCGCCTCGAGCAGCCCGGCGAGGATCCGGCTCGAGCTGTCGCTTATTTGCACGGCGGCGGCTCCTCGGTGCGCGAGGCGATCCGCCGGGCGATCTTGTCCGGCGGCAGGACCGCGCCGGCGAGGCCCGCCTCGAGCACCGCGCGGGGCATCCCCCAGACCGCCGAGCTGGCTTCGTCCTGCGCGAGGATCGAGCCGCCGCTCGCGACGATCCGCGCCGCGCCGTCGACCCCGTCGCGGCCCATTCCGGTCAGGACGACGCCCAACGCTCCACGGCCGAACACCGCGGCGACCGACGAGAGCATCGGGTCGAGCGAAGGCATGCAGCCGCTCGCGCTGCGGCCCTGGAGCAGGCGCACCACCGGCTCGTCGGCCGCCGTGTCGAGCGTCAGATGGGCGTCGCCTGGAGCAAGGATGATGCGGTCGGGCAGCAGCGCCATGCCGTCCTCGGCGACCAGCGCCTCGCGCCGCGCCGCGGCGCCAAGCTGACGCGCGAACACCGACATGAACGGCGCCGGCAAATGCTGAGTGACGAGGATCGGCACCCCGATGCGCTTGGGCAGCGTGTGGAACAGCACACCGAGCGCATGAATGCCCCCGGTCGAGGCGCCGATCGCAAGCACGTCGATCGGATCGGTCGGCATCGGCCGCAGCGCCGGCGACGAGCCCAGGCTGCGCGCCTTGGCGATCTCCTGGTCAGCCGACGCGTAGCCGAGCGCCTTGAGCTTGCCGAGCAGGACTTCGGAAAAACGGCCGTTGAACCGCCCGGTGCCCGGCTTGGGCAGCGTGTCGGCCGCGCCGAGCGCGAGCGCCGCGACGGTTTCCTCGGCGCCTTCCTCGGCGAGCGAGGAGACGATCATGACTTTCGCGCCGGCGGCGGCGCGGATGATCTTGGGGATCGATTGCAGCCCGCCCGCGCCGGGCATCTCGAGGTCGAGGATGACGATATCGACGCGAACCTCGTTCAGCGCCTCGATCGCGTCCTCGGCGGTGCCGGCGACCGCCGCGATTTCAAACCCGCCGTCGCTCTCGATCATCCGCGACAGCACCGCGCGCGCGATCATCGAATCGTCGACGATCATCAGCTTGATGCGGCGGCGAGTGGTTCGCGGGTCCTGGCAGCGGTCCCGCGATCTGGCGAGCGCCCGCTCCACGGCCGGGCTCAGGCGACGCCGACGAGCTGCAGCTTGATGTGAAGCGTTTCTCGGTCGAACGGCTTCATCACATATTCGTCGGCGCCGGCTTCGAGCGCGGCGCGAATATGCGCCATGTCGTTTTCGGTGGTGCAGAACACGACCTTGGGCTGGTCGCTGTGCCCGCGCTGGCGAAGCAGCTTCAAAAATTCCATGCCGCTCATCACCGGCATGTTCCAGTCGAGCAGGACCACGTCCGGCATTTTGGATTCGCAGCGGGACAGCGCCTCCTGCCCGTCGCCGGCCTCTTCGACCTCGAATTCCAATGTCTCGAGGATATGCCGCGCAACCTTGCGGATCACCTTCGAGTCATCGACGATCAAGCAGCTCTTCATGAATGGCATCCCGCTTCGGTTGGCGCACTGTTTACGAGGCAAGGGTAAACGAAGCCCTTAAGCCGCCGCTTTCTCCGCGGCTCCGGCGATGACCGCCGCAATATCGATCAGCAGCAGCGGCCCGGCCTCGGTCTCGACCATGCCCTGCGCGACCCGCTCCCAGCCCGCGCCCATCGCGCCGCGCACCGGCGCCGGCTCGGACGCGGCTTCGACCACGTCTTCGACGAGGTCGACGATCAGCGCGTAATGATGACCGTCGTATTCGACCACGGCGGCCTCGCGGATGCCGTCGGAGCAGTCGGTCGTCCCCAGCTCGAGCGAGCGCATGCAGTCGATCACGGTCAGCACCCGGCTGCGCAGCGCCGACAGGCCGGCAACGTGCGGCGCGGCGCGCGGCACGGCGGTGAGAGCATCGAGCTCGACCACCGATTCGACCGCGGCGGCGGGCAGCGCGACCCGCTCGCCGGCGATCGTCACGACCAGCAGAAGCTCGTTCATTTGCGTCCTCCGGCGGATTTGAGCGCCATCAGCAGCCCGGCGCGGTCGTAGCGGTAGATGCTGTCGTCTTTCTTTCCGGCCGGTTCGGGCTCGCTGCGCAGCCAGATCGTGCGCCGGGCCGATTCCTCTCCGGCCTTGGCGCCCTTCGAGGCGATCAGCAGGTCGGCCTGGTCCGCCGAATCGTCGGCGACGACGCGATAGCCGGCGGCCTCGATCATCGGCCGCAGCATGTTCTGCATCCACGGATCGTCGTCCGGCAGGCGGCAGACGAGTGTCTCGCTCTCGCGCGCCGCGGCGCCGACATGGTTGGCGAACAGCCAGTGCGCGTCGATCAGCTCGGCGGGCTCGCCGCCGACCAGCGTCACGCCGCTGATCTCGCCTTCGTGCTCGGCGGGGATGATTTCGCCATCGACCTTCGCGAAGTCGATCACTTCCGCGAAAGCATAGGCCAGCTCGTGCGACCCGTCGTTGAGCCGGAACAGCCGGACCTTGGCGTCGCCGATGTCCTCGGCGCGGGCGCCGGCGAGCGGCAGGATCGCCTCGCCCAGCTGTACCCGCAGCTTGCCCGCTGCTTCGGCGATCGCGTTCGCCGGGACCTCTTCGATCCGATCGACCACCGCCAGGCGAAGCGCCCGGCGGGCGCCGTCGAGCCCGCGGAACAGCAGCACCGGCGGCGCGACCGACCCGTGCGCGACCGGCCCCTCGGCAATGCGCGCGGTGCGCTCCTGCGCCTCGAGCCGGACGCCGCCGACCTGGGCGAGGCCCGCCGCGTCGAACAACAGGATCGGGCTGCCGTCGTCGGCGAGCGTCGTCCCGGCATAAAGGCCGGTGTTCATGACCGCGGGGGCGGCGGGCTTCACCACCAGCTCCTCATGGTCGTGGATACGATCGACGGCGAGCGCATAGACGTCCCCGCCGGCCGGGCGGAGCACGATCAGGGTGCGGTCCCGCTCGTCGATTTCGCTGTCGAGGCCGAGAATGTCGGCGAGCGCGACTTCGGGAACGCGGCGGCCGCGGATGGTCGCGATGCCGGCCCCGCCGACATGCTCGAGGGTCACCGATTCGCCGTTGGCGCGCACGATCTCCTCGATCGCCGAGCGGGGAATCGCGAAATGCTGGCCGGCGACCGACACGGTCAGTGCCGGGATGATGGTCAGAGTCAGCGGAACACGCAGGGTCATGCGCGTGCCTTCGCCGGGCTTGCTGTCGACCTCGACGATGCCGCCGATCCGCTCGACGTTGGAGCGGACGACGTCCATGCCGACCCCGCGGCCGGAGATCGAGGTCACCTGCTTGGCGGTGGACAGGCCCGCCTCGAAGATCAAGGCGAGCTGCTCGCGGGCTGAAAGCTGCGCGGCGCGCGCCTCGTCGATGGTCCCGGCGGCCATCGCCTTCTCGAGCAGCTTCCTGCCGTCGATGCCGCGGCCGTCGTCCTGGATATCGATCAGGATCTGGTTGCCCGACTGGCGCGCCGAAACCGCGAGGATGCCGATTTCGCGCTTCCCCGCCTTGAGCCGCTCGGCCGGAAGCTCAATCCCGTGGTCGACCGCGTTCCGGACGATGTGCGTCAGCGGGTCGCGGATCATCTCGATCATCTCGCGATCGAGCTCGACGTCGCCGCCCTCGATGTCGACCAGTACCTGCTTGCCAAGCTCGGCCGACAGATCACGGACCATGCGCGGCAGGGCGACGAACAAATTCTCGATCCGCTGCATGCGGGTGCGGGTGATGGCGTCGCGCATCTCGGCGATGATCGACGACAGGCGCTCGAACGTGCCGTCGACAGGCACGTCGGTTTCGCTTTCGCGCAGCCGGCGGGCAAGTTCGTTGCGCGCGAGCACCATGTCGGAAACGGTGCTCATCACCCGGTCGAGCAGCTCGACGGAGAGGCGGATCGTGCGCTGCGGCGCGGCGGCGGCCTTGCCCTGCCCTTCGCCGGTCATGGCGGCGACGGGCGCCGGCGCATTGTCGGCGCCGGGCGCGAGCGCCGCGATCAGCGCGCTGTCGTCGCCGGCGGGCATGTCCTCGCCCGCATCGATCGCGGCGACCATTTCGCCGATGCGGTCGATCACCGCGAGCACCGCGCTGACCAGCGGGCCGTCGGCGTGACGCCGCCCGGCGCGGACATCGGCGAGCGCGTCCTCGGCGGCGTGGCTCAATGCCTCGAGCCTCGGGAACTCGAAGAAGCCGCAATTGCCTTTGACGGTGTGGACGAAGCGGAAGATCGAATCGAGGCGGGCGCGATCGTCGGGCTGCGCTTCCCAGGCGACGACCTCGCCGCCCAAGGCTTCGAGCATCTCGCGGCACTCGGCTACGAAATCGGCGATCAGGTCGTCCACGCGTGTAATCCCCCGCTTTCCGGCCGTTATGCCGGGCAGGAGTTAACGCGCCGTTATCCCTGTCCTGAGCGAGGTCGAAGGGCCTGTCCTGAGTTCATCGAAGGGCTTGTCGCGGGATCGTCGCGCCGATCATCAGCACCTCGCTGGCGGGATCGGAGAGCTGGATCGACCCGCCGGCTTCGGCGGCAAGGCTGTGCGCCAGCCACGCGCCCGCCGCGCGCGGCTCGACCGCGCCGCCGCTGCCGCCGGTGGCGAGCGTTTCGCGCAGCGCGGGGTCGAGCAGGATTCGCGGCCCCTCGCCGCGGATCACCAGCTCCAGCTCGCCGTCGCGGATTTCGGCACCCACGTCGAGCCGGCCGCCGCGCACCAGCGCGTCGCCGGCGAGCAACGCGAGGTTGAGCAGCAGCTTGGCCGCGCCCTTGGGCAATTTGTCCCCGGCAACCATCCAGCCGAGCTCGATCCGGCGCTCGGGCCCGAACACGCCCTCGAGCGCCGCTTCGGCCTCGTGGGCGTCGATCTCCTCGCCGAACCCGCCGCCCGCACCGAACGCCAGGCGGAAGAATTTGAGCTTGTTGGCCGAGGCGCGCGCGCTGTCCGCGAGCAGGTCGAGGCACTTCTCGCGCATTTCGGGGTCGGTCTCGTCGGCGAGCAGCTCGATCCCGTTGTTGAGGGCGCCAACCGGGCTCATCAAATCGTGGCACAGGCGCGAGCACAGCAGGCTGGCGAGATCGACGGCGTTCATAAGCGGCTGAATGGGCCAGAGTTTAACCTGAAGCAAGGATTGAACCGCCGCCGTTTCGACCCATATCGCGCGTGAATGGGGGGCTCTCGGACGATCGACGTGCGGCTGCAGCCCGCTCATGCCGGCTGGCGGCTCGACCGCGCGCTCGCGGCCGCCGTGCCGACGCTCTCGCGCGAGCGGTTGAAGACGCTGATCCGCGGCGGCGGCGTCGAGGCCGCGGGCAAGCCGTTCCGCGACCCCGCGCAGAAGGTTCGCGGCGACGAGCTGTTCCTGCTCGCCGTCCCCGAGCCGGAGCCGGCGCACAACAAGCCCCAGGACATTCCGCTGCGCGTCATTTTCGAGGACGAGCATTTGCTGGTGGTCGACAAGCCCGCCGGGCTGGTCGTCCACCCCGCCGCCGGCAATCGCGACGGCACGCTCGTCAACGCCTTGCTGCATCATTGCGGCGGCTCGCTGTCGGGCATCGGCGGAGTCGCCAGGCCCGGGATCGTCCACCGCATCGACAAGGACACTTCGGGGCTGCTGGTCGTCGCCAAGACCGACGTCGCCCACGAAGGCCTGGCAAAACAATTCGCGGCGCATTCGATCGATCGGCGCTATCTTGCGATCGTCGCCGGCGTGCCCAAGGTCAGCGAAGGAAAAATCGACGCGCCGCTCGCGCGCTCGGCCGCCAACCGCAAGAAGATCGCGATCGTGCGCGAAGGGCGCGGCAAGCGCGCGATCACGCACTGGCGGCGTCTCCAGGTGCTCGAGGACGCCGCGTTGGTCGAGTGCCGGCTCGAGACCGGCCGCACGCACCAGGTGCGCGTGCACATGGCGTCGCTCGGCCATCCGCTGCTCGGCGATCCGGTTTACGGCCGCTCCGGCAAGCCGCACGGCAAGCTTTTGAACCAGCTTGGTTTCAATCGCCAGGCGCTGCATGCCGCCGAGCTCGGCTTTACCCATCCCGTAACGAAGCACCGGCTGTCGTTCTCGAGTGGCATGCCGCCCGACATGCAGGAACTGTTCAACGCGCTTGGTGTATAGGATTTAACGGGCTAGTCCGCTCGGGCGAAGCGGCCCAAAGGGAGAAAGACGACTTAAAATGGCTACGAAAAAAGGGATCGTCTCGCTCCCCTCGTCCGGTGGGGAGGCCGGACTCAACCGCTATCTCGCGGAGATCAAGAAGTTCCCGATCCTCAGCCCCGAGGAAGAATATATGCTCGCCAAGCGCTGGCGCGAGCATGGCGACACCGATGCGGCGGCGAAGCTGGTCAATTCGCACCTTCGCCTCGTCGCCAAGATCGCCATGGGCTATCGCGGCTACGGCCTCCCGGTCAGCGAGCTGATCAGCGAAGGCAATATCGGGCTGATGCAGGGCGTGAAGAAGTTCGAGCCCGACCGCGGCTTCCGCCTCGCCACCTACGCGATGTGGTGGATCAGGGCGTCGATCCAGGAATTCATCCTGCGCAGCTGGAGCCTTGTGAAGATGGGCACCACGGCGGCCCAGAAGAAATTGTTCTTCAACCTGAGGCGGATGAAGAACCAGATCGACGCCTTCGAGGAAGGCGATTTGAAGCCGCAGGACGTGACCAAGATCGCGACCGACCTCGGGGTCACCGAGGAAGAAGTAGTGTCGATGAACCGTCGCATGGCGATGGGCGGCGACACCAGCCTCAACGTCACGCTCAAGGGCGACGAAGGCGGCGAGAGCCAATGGCAGGATTTCCTGGTCGACAGCGGCCCCTTGCAGGACGAGCTTATCGCCGAGGATGAGGAGACCCAGGTGCGTCACGACTTGCTCGTGACCGCGCTCGAATCGCTGAATGACCGCGAGAAGCACATCCTGACGGAGCGGCGCCTGTCGGACGAGCCCAAAACGCTCGAGGAGCTGAGCCAGGTCTATGGCGTCAGCCGCGAGCGCATCCGCCAGATCGAAGTCCGCGCGTTCGAGAAGCTCCAGGCCGCGCTGCTGCGCCTCGCCGGCGAGCGAAGGCTGCTTCCGGCGGCCTAGCCCATCCGTTGGGCGGACCGTTCCGCCTGCGCGACAAACCCCCCTTGCCTTCCGCCGCAAACAGGCGGACGGTGGAGGTTTCCGCATCGGCGCCCGAGCGCCACGAATGTGCGACTCGCGCGCCGCAAAGGCACGAAGGGAGAGTCGCACATGGTCGACAATAGGGCCGGAGAATCCAAAGGCACCCGAGTGATCGCGCTGGTGGGACCCGCCGGCGCGGGAAAGACCAGCCTTGCCGAAGCGATGCTGTTCGCAGCCGGAACCACCGACCGCCTGGGGTCGACGGCCAACGGCTCCAGCATCGGCGATTCGAGCCCGGAAAGCCGCCAGCGCGGCGGCTCGACCGAGCTCAACCTCTATCATTTCGACTATCTCGGCGACCAGTTCGCGATCCTCGATTGCCCCGGCTCGATCGGCTTTGCCGCCGATGGCGCGCGGGCGCTGGCGATCGCCGACGCGGCGATCGTCGTGGTCGATCCCGATCCCGCGCGCGCGCCGCTGGCCGCGCCGGCGCTGCGCGCGCTCGACGAGCTCGGCATCCCGCACCTGATTTTCGCCAACCGCATCGACCAGGCCCACGGCCGCGTCCGCGACCTTCTCTCCGCGCTCCAGCCGATGAGCGTATCGCCGCTGATCGCCCGCCAGGTGCCGATCTGGGACGGCGAGAAGGTCAGCGGGTTCGTCGACCTCGCGCTCGAGCGGGCGTTCAAATACCGGCCTGGCCAGCGATCCGAGCGGATCGAGATCCCGCCCGAGCTCCAGGACCGCGAGATCGAGGCGCGGACGCACATGCTCGAGCAGCTCGCCGACCATGACGACGAGCTCCTCGAACAGCTGCTGATGGACGAAAGCCCGACCCCCGAGAAGGTGTTTCAGGATCTCGCCCGCGAGACCGGCGAAAGCCTAGGCGTGTCGGTGCTGTTCGGCTCGGCGATCAGCTCGTGGGGCGTGCGCCGGCTGCTCAAGGCGCTGCGCCACGAAGTGCCCGGGCCGAAGGCCGCCGCCGACCGGCTGTCGGTGACCGACCCGGCGATGTACATATTCAAGGTTCTGCACGGCTCGATCGGCCGTCTCGCGCTCGCCCGCGCGCTCGGCGGCACCATCGCCGAGGGCTCCGACCTGAAGGCGGCCGACGGCGAGCATGCGCGCGTCGGATCCTTGTTCAAGGTCCAGGGCGAGAAGACCCAGAAAGTCGGCGAGGCGCGCGCCGGCGACGTAGTCGCGGTCGCCAAGGTCGATGCGGTCGCGGCCGGCCAATGGCTCGGCTCGGCCAAGCTGCCGCCGCCGGTCGAGATCGATTTCCCGGCGCGCAATTGCGCGTTCGCCATCGAGCCCGCCGACCGCAAGGACGACGTCAAGCTGTCGGGCGCGCTCCACCGGCTCGGCGAGGAAGATTCGGCGCTGGTCATCGAGCATGACGATGCGAACCACGAGATGCGCCTGCGCGGAGTCAACGACGAGCATCTCAACACCGTGCTGGCGCGCCTCAAGCGCCGCTACGGCGTCGAGGTGAAGAGTCACCCGCCGGCGGTCGGCTATCGCGAATCGATCCGCAAGCCGGTGACGCAAAAGGGCCGCCACAAGAAGCAGTCGGGCGGCCACGGCCAGTTCGGCGACGTGATTATCGAGGTGAAGCCGCTCCCACGCGGCGCCGGCTTCCTGTTCGAGGAGAAGATTCACGGCGGCTCGGTGCCCAAGCAGTGGATCCCGGCCGTCGAGGAAGGCGTGCGCGAGGCGATGGACAAGGGCCCGCTCGGCTTCCACGTCGTCGACTGCGCCGTCACCCTGATCGACGGCAGCTATCACAGTGTCGACAGCTCAGAGCTCGCGTTCCGGCTCGCCGGTCGGATCGCGATGCATGAGGCGCTGACCAATGCGCAGCCGCATTTGCTCGAGCCGATGCACAAGCTTACCGTGGTCTGCCCGTCGAGCGCGACCAGCCGGATCACCTCGGCGGTCGCCGGGCGGCGCGGGCAGATGCTCGGCATGGCCCCGCGTGACGGCTGGACCGGCTGGGACCGCATCGACGCATTGCTCCCCGAGGCCGAGCTCGCGGGGCTGGAAGCCGAGCTTCGCGCGCAAAGTCAGGGCCTCGCCACCTACGAAGCCGAGTTCGACCATCTCGCCGAGCTCAACGGCCCGCTCGCCGACAAGGTGATCCAGCAGCGGGTGCCCGAGCCGGCCTAATATCATCCTCCCCGGCGTTTGCCGGGGAGGGGAACCGCCCAAGGCGGTGGTGGGGTCTTCTTCCGCTTCGAAAGACCCCTCCGTCGCGCCTTCGGCGCGCCACCTCCCCTCGAAATCGAGGGGAGGATGAATAGACGCGACACTCGGCGCTCGATTCCCTACACCCGGCCCCCATGAAGCACTGGTTGAAGGACCAGCATTTCCGCTCGCTGCTCAAGAACAGCGGCTACCTGACCGCGTCGAAAATCGTGTCGGCGATCGCCGGCATCGCCACCCTCGCGATGACCGGCCGAAGCCAGGGCGTGATGCTGTTCGGCACGCTGGTGCTGATCACCAGCTACGCCAAGGCGGTCAGCGGGCTCAGCAAGTTCGAATCCTGGCAGCTGATCGTCCGCTTCGGCGGCCAGGCGCTAAGCGAAGGACGGCCGGAGGAGTTCAAGGCTTCGACCGGCTTCGCCTTCATGCTCGACGTGGTCAGCGGCACCGGGGGGATGATCGTCGCCATCGCCCTGCTCCCGCTGATCGGCGGCTGGTTCGGGATCGGGCGCGACATGCTGTGGCTGGCGATGCTTTACTGCACGTTGCTGCCAACGATGAGCGCGGCGACGCCGACCGGCGTGCTGCGCTCGCTCGACCGGTTCGACCTGATCAGCTGGCAGGGCACGATCACGCCGATCACGCGGATGCTGATGGTCTCGGCCGCGTTCGCGATGGACGCGCCGTTCCCGGTCTATGTCGCGATCTGGTACCTCTCCGACCTCATCGGCGACGTCTTCTTTTGGTTCGCCGCCTGGCGCGAGCTGCGGCGCCGCGGCCTGCTCCCGGGCATTCGCCCGACGCTTCGCCCGGCGAACCTGCCCGGGGCGTGGCGCTTCGCGATCCACGTCAACCTGACCGCGAGCATCCTCGCCGCCTGGGGGCCGGTCGCGCGGCTGATCGTCGGCGGGTTGCTCGGGCCGGTGGGTGCGGCGCTGTTCCGGGTCGGGTCGAGCCTCGCCGACAGCGCCCAGCGCCCGGCCGACCAGCTCGCCAAGGCTTTCTATCCCGAGCTGATGCGCATGGACGTCCGCTCGAAGCGGCCGTGGAAGTTCATGCTGCGCAGCTCGGCATTCGCCGGCGGCGTCGCGCTGATCGCGATCCTCATCCTGCTGTTCGGCGGCCAGTCGCTGGTCCAGCTGCTGTTCGGCAAGGAATTCCTCGGCGCCTATCCGGTGCTGATGGTGCTGCTGCTGGTGCCGCTGATGGGCATTTTCAGCTTCCCGCTGGCGCCGATGCTCTATGCGCTCGACCGCCCCGACGCGCCCCTCAAGGCGCGGCTGATCGGCACGATGACCTATTTCGTGATCGTCGCGCCGGCCTGCTGGCGGTTCGGCGTGATCGGCGCGGCAATCGCCTTCGTGCTCGGCTATGCCGCGACGCTCGCCGCGCTCGGCACCCAGCTGTGGGCCGAATATCGCCGGGTGCGCCGCCCGGCCCGTGGCTCGCCCCCGGCGGAGCCGGCAACGCTCGAAGCGACCGCCCCGCCGCTGGACTGATCAGCGGCGCCGGGCGCGCTCGTTCAGAACCTCGCGATAGAGCTGCTCGACCTGGCGCGCGCGCGCCTCGTCGCTGCACAATTCGAGGACGAGCGCGCGGCCGGCATCGCCGAGGCGCCGCGCCCGCTCGCGGTCGCCGAGCAGGGTCGCGATCGCGGCGGCCAGCGCCACCGGCTTGCCGGGGGGCACGAGCAAGCCGCTCTCGCCGTCACGCACCAGCTCGCGGTTGCCGGCGACGTCGGTCGAGACCACCGGGCGCGCCATCGCCAGGGCTTCGCGCACCGAGCCGGTGAGCCCCTCCCCCCGGGTCGAGGCGCAGACCACGACGTCCATCGCGGCGAAGGCTGCCGGCATATCGCTGACGAAGCCGGGGAAATGCACCCGCTCGGCGATGCCCAGCTCGCGCGCGAGCGCCTGCGCGCGCTCGGGCGATCCGTCGCCGGCAAGCACGAAATGGGCGTCAGGCGATGCTCGCAGCACTTCGGAGGCTGCTTTCAGGAAGTCTTCCTGGCCTTTCTTCCGGCTCTTGAACGACGCGGCCATGCCGACCAGCGGCGCGTCCTCCGGAACCGCCCAAACGCGGCGCATCGCGGCTCCGCTCGTCGCCGGATCGAATCGTTCGACGTCGAAGCTTCCGTAGATCGTGCGCAGCTTGCGCTCGGGAATTCCGTCGCGGATCAGCCGCGCCTTGACCGCGTCGGCGACGGGGATGATGCGATCGACCCAGAAAAGGTGGATCGCCCAGGCGAGCGGATCGCGCAGCAGTGAATATTCGGTCCCGCGGTTGGCGGCCCAGCCGAAGCCGCGCCGGCCCAGCGTCGCGCCGGCGAGGAAGAAGAGCGCGCGGTTCTTGTGCGTGTGGACGATGTCGGGCGCGAATTCGTCGAGCGTCGCGCCAAAGCCGCGCATCGCCGCAAGGCTCTTCAGCGGCCGGCGAAGCAGATCGACGCGGGCCTCGGTCAGCCGCCGCCACTCGGCGCCGGCCCGATCGGACGTGCCGCGCGCCTCGTCGAACACGCAGGCGACGCGGTGGCCGCGCTCGGCGAGCGCCGCCGCCAGCCGCGCGCACTGGATCGCGCCGCCGCGCTCGATCTCCGAATGCGAATCGATCATCAACACTTTGAGCGGCCGCTCGGTCATGACTTGCACCACGGCTCGGCGACGATCTCATCCCAGCGCCGGTCGAGCGTCCGCCACAGGTCCGCATCGTCGGAGAACATCAGCAGCTCCTGGTTGAACCAGCGCGATTGCGGGTTGAGATTGTAGCTGCCGAACGCGCTCCATTGCCGCCGGGACCGCCCCTCGGCGAGGATGAACTTGGCATGCATCGGCAGCTGCTGCGGGTGGTCGTAGCGATAGACCCGCACGCCTTCTCCCCGGAGTCGCTCGATCAGCGCGTTGGGGCTCCGGCGCAACGTGTGATGGGTCAGCACCTCGACCCGCGCGCCGAGCCTGGCGAGCCGGGCGAGCGCCCGTCCGACACGGGCGTCCTTGAAATGCGAGGCGGCGATGCGCAGCCTCGTCCCCGGCCCAAGCGCCCGCAGCCGCGCATCGAGCGGATTGGGCGGCAGCCGCGGAAAGAAGCAGGCCTCATAGGGACCTGATCGCGCGATTCCGCGGCCCGGCAAGAAGCGTGCGCCGACGCGGCTGCGAAGCGCATGGTTGCGCCGGGCATGGCGGACCAGCGCCTCGGCCATCCTCGCCTCGCCGAACTCGACTAGCAGATTGTGGCCGCGATCCTGGTCGCCGATCTCAGCGACAATCCGGGCGTCTTCCGGCTCGTTGCCGGACGGGTTGAACGATCCGACCAGCGCGTGCGGAGTTGGATGGGAGAACCCATAGAGCTTGGTATGGAGGTGCCCCGTGACCGGAGCGCGCACCGCGCGAAGGCCGGCGCCGATGCCGCCTTCATCGGCCAGAATGGCGAGGACGCGGTCATTCGCCTGCTCCTGCCGCGGCTCCGCTTCCATGGTCACGTTGACCGCTACCCCGCGGTGGCGCGCGCGGACCAGCGCCTGGGCGAGCCGTTCGTCGCGGAAATAATAAGTCATCCAGTCGATTGCGCCGCCGGCCGGGACGGCCTCGACGCGCTCCTCGAGCAGGTCGCGCAGCAGCCGCGGCGGCTGGTCCGGCCCGCCGAAATAGACCCGGGGTCCGGCGAGGCTGGCGGGCGGGATCATCGGCCGCGCCTTAGCGAAGCGAGTCGACGACAGCCACCGGGCGCCAGTCGCCGACCCCGTTCCGCGCGCCGAAATCGTCCGGGAACGGCGTGCCGGCGCTGATCCCGCTGCGGACGAACACGCCGTCGAAACCCATGCGCGCCGCGCCGAGCATGTCGGTCTCGAGCCCGTCGCCGACGGCGAGCACCTGCTCACGCGGCGGGTTCCCGGCGAGCTTCAGCGCGTGCTCATAGATCGGCCGGTACGGCTTGCCGTACCACGAGACCGCTCCGCCCAGCGCCTCGTACAAATCGGCGATCGCGCCGGCGCACGGCACCGGCACGCCGCCCTGGATCACCACCCGGTCTGGGTTGAGGCAATGCAGCCGCACGCCGCGCGCCGACAAGCGCTCCAGCTCCGCGCGATATTGCGCCACCTCGGGCCGGTGTTCCTCGAGGCCAGTGCAGGCGAGGTCGGTGAAGTCATCCCCGTCGGCGATCCGCACGCCTTTGCCCTCGAGGACCGCGCGATCGCCGCCCGTCCCAATGAAACCGACCGGCGCGTCGAGCCGATTGAGCGCTTCGATTCCCGCTTCGCCCGCGGTCGCGATCGCGTCCCAGCCTTCTTTGGGCAGGCCGAGCCGCGTGACATGCGCGGCGATCGCTTCCGCGGTGCGCGGAGCGTTGGTGATGAGAAGGACGAAGCGGCCGTCGCCGCGCCACTCGATCAGCCGCTCGGCTGCGCCCGGATAGAGCGCCAGGCCATCGTGCACGACACCCCACAGGTCGCACAGGATCACGCGATAGCGTTGGGGCAGCGCGTCGAAAAAGCTCACGCGGACCGCGGCGCTCCGGTAGCCAGCGACTGCTCGTCCGGTTCCGCGGCCGAGATGACCTGGGCCGCGACGAGATCGCCGACGACGTTCAACGTGGTCCGGCACATGTCGAGGAACCGGTCGACGCCGAGCACCAGCGCGATCGCCTCGGGCTGGATTCCGACCATTGCGAGGATCAGCGCGACGACGGGCAGCGATCCCGCGGGAACGCCGGCGGTCCCGATGCCGCCGAGAATGCACACCAGCATGACCATGAGCTGCTGACCGAGGCTGAGGTCGACGCCGAAGAATTGGGCGAGGAAGATGACCGTCACCCCCTCGAACATCGCCGTTCCGTTCTGGTTGGCGGTCGCGCCGACGGTCAGGACGAAGCGCGCCACGCGATGCGGCAAATGGAGCTTCTCGTCGGCGACCCGCAACGAGGTCGGGAGCGTCGCATTCGACGACGCGGTCGAAAACGCCATCACGCTCGCTTCCTGGGTCTCGCGGAAGAAAGCGAGCGGGCTCTTGCGGCCAAGCACTGCCAGCAAGGCCGGGAACACGACGAACATCTGGATCCCGAGCGCAAGCAGCACGACGCCGACATAAGCCGACAGCCGGATCAGCAAGTCCCATCCGAACAATGCCGCAAGATTGAACATGAAGCAGGCAACGGCGATCGGCGCCAGCCTGATCACGATCAGGATCAGGCGCATAGTGACGTCGAACAGGCCCTCGAAACCGCGCTGAAGCGTCCGCGCGCTCGGCGTGTCGGTGATCAGCAGGCCGATCCCGAAGAACAAGGCAAAGAACATCACCGACAGGATGGCGCTGTTGCTGCCCATCACCTCGATGAGATTGTTGGGCACGATGCTGACGAACGCATCGATGCCCGACGGCTGCTCGGCGCCGACCTTGACGATCTCGCTCGCGCGGCCGCTCGAATCGGCGAGCATCTGCGCCGCGACCGCACGATCGACGCCTGCTCCCGGCTGCAGCAGGTTGACCACGGCCAGGCTGACCGCGACGGCGATCGACGAAACCACGACGGTGTAGGCCAGCGTCCTGAGGCCGACACGCTTCAGCGAGCGGACTTCGCCCATTTCGGAGATGCCCACCACGAGCGCCGAGAAGAGGAGTGGAAGGACGAGCATGAACAGCAGCCGCAGGAAAACCTGGCCGATCGGCTGCGTCACATAGGTGGTGACGGCGTCGACCCAGGCGGCGTCGCGCTGCGTGGCGTAGACGACGAGCCCAGCGATCAGCCCGACCAGGAAGCCGATCAACATCTGCCATTGCAGCTCGAGGCCGCGTTTCTTGGCCGGCTCGGTCATCGTCGCTCCTTCATGCGTCGGCATCGCTTCGCGGGCGACGCGCCGAAGGTCAAGCCGCTCAGCCGAATGGCCGGTCGATGCCTGGCGGCGGCTGGGTGAAGAACCGTGGGCCGGCTTCGGTCATGTGGAAGCAATCCTCGAGGCGCACGCCGAACTTGCCCGGAACATAGATGCCGGGCTCGTCCGAAAAGCACATGCCGGGCGCCAGCAGCGTCGTCTCGCCGTGCACCAGGTTGACCGGCTCGTGGACCTCCATGCCGATCCCGTGGCCAGTGCGGTGCGGGGTGCCGGGAAGCTTGTAGCCGGGGCCATAGCCCCAGCTCTCGTAGGCGCGCCGGACGGCGTCGTCGACGCTGCCCGCCGGCGCGCCGATCTTCGCCGCGGCGAAGGCGATCTGCTGGCCGCGATGGACCTGATCCCACAGCTTGCGTTGCTCGGCCGTCGGATCGGCCCCGAACACGAAGGTGCGGGTGATGTCCGCCTGATAGCCGTGGACGGAGCAGGTGCAGTCCATCAGCACGATCTCGCCGCGGCGCACGACCTGCGGCTTGTGGCTGCCGTGCGGGTAGGCCGACGCCTCGCCGAGCAGGACGAGTCCGCCGTCATAGTCCGCGCCGAGGCGCTTGTGGGCGGCGGCGATCAGCGCGTCGATCTGGGCGGGGGCCATGCCGTCGCGCGTGCGTTCCCCGGCGTAGCGGAGCGAGGCGGCCATGATGTCCGCGGCCGCCTGCATCAGCGCGAGCTCGGCCGGCGACTTGACCATCCGCTGCGCCCGGACAACGGAATTTGCGCTGACCACTCGGGCGGCGGGAAGCTGCTGCTTCAGCCGGTCCATGATCCAGAAGCGGTTGGTTTCCTCGAACCCGACGGGAAGACGGGCGACGTTCCGCTCGGCCAGGAAGTCCGCGACCAGCTTGAGCGGCTCCTCGTCCTCGTTCCAGGTGCGGATTTCCGCCGGGATCGACAGGCTTTCGGCGATCGACGGGCGCTCGAAGAAGGGCGTGACGACGATCGGCTCGCCCTCCGCCGGGATGACGGCGGCGGTCAGGCGCTCGCTGCGCCACCACTGGATGCCGGTGTAATAATCGAGGCTCGGACCGGATTCGACGATCACCGCGCCGATGCCGGCCTGCTGCATCAGTGCGCGCGCCTTCGCCAGTCGCTGCTGTCGCTCGGCCGAGCCGATCGGCGGCGGGATCGCGATCGACGGAAGCTCGGCGGCGGCTTGCGCGAGCAGGCGGCTCGACGGCGCCAAGGCCGCGGCGGCGATCGTGCCGCCCAGCATTGCGCGTCGGGACAATCTCAGGCTCATCGGCGGTCCCCCCACCGTCTCCTCTTGCATGTCGCGCGCCGCTGCGCCAGCAGCCGCGGCTTCATGCCGTTCCAGATCGACCACCACCCGGGCGAACGCCGCCGCGCCGGCCCGCGCGAGATGACCGCGCTGCTCGCCGGGCTGATGGCCTTGAACGCGTTCGCCATCGACGCGATGGTCCCGGCGCTGCCCGACATCGGGGGCTCGCTCGGCGTCGCTCACGAAAACGATCGCCAGCTGGTGGTCGTCGCTTATTTCATCGGCTTCGCCTCGACCCAGCTGTTCTGGGGCCCGCTCGCCGACCGCTTCGGGCGCAAGCCGATCCTGGCGATCGGGGTGGCGCTGTACGGCGTCTTTGCCTTGCTGTGCGCGGTCGCCGGCAGCTTCGCGCTGCTGATCGCCTGGCGCGTGGCGATGGGCGCGTCGGCCGCGGTCACGCGGGTGCTGGTCGTGGCGATGGTCCGCGACCTGTTCGAGGCCGAGGCGATGGCGCGGGTGATGAGCCTGGTGTTCATGACCTTCATGCTGGTGCCGGTGCTCGCGCCCAATATCGGCCAGGCGATCCTGCTGGTCGCGTCGTGGCGCGCGATCTTCCTCGTGCTCGCGGTCTATGCGGTGGCGATGCTGCTGTGGTCGTCGCTGCGGCTGCCCGAGACGCTGCACCCCGAATTTCGGCGCTCGCTCGAGTGGCGGGCGATGCTGAGCGCGGTCGCCGAGACGATCCGCGAGCCGCAGTCGCGCGGCTACACGCTGGCGATGACGATCAGCTTTTCGGCGCTGGTCGCCTATATCAGCTCGATCCAGCAGATCGTGTTCGACGCGTTCCACGCGCCCGACCTGATCGGGCTGGTGTTCGGCGCGATCGCCGCGCCGATGGCGGTCGCGTCCTGGGCCAACAGCCGGATCGTCGGCCGGTTCGGGCTGCGGCGGGTCGGGCACACCGCCGCCGCCGCGTTCGCGCTGGTCACCGCCGCCCACGCCGCGCTGGCGCTGTCGGGCCACGAGACCCTGATCGCGTTCATCGTCCTTCAGGGGCTGACGATGTGCTGCTTCGCTTTGACCTCGTCCAACCTCGGCACGCTGGCGATGGAGCATATGGCGTCGATCGCCGGCACGGCCTCCTCGGTCCAGGGCGTGATCGGAACGCTCGGCGCGGCGGTCATCGGCTTCGCGATCGGCCAGGCGTTCGACGGCACCGCGATCCCCTATCTGGTCGGCACCGCTGCCTGCGCCTCGCTCGGCTTCGTCGCCATCGTGCTGACCGAGCCCAAACGCCTGTTCGCGCCGATCCGGATCGGCGGCGGCGCGAGCGTCGAGCAGCCCGAGTGCATGCCCGAGGACCTCGCCTGAGCCGGCGCAAGACGTCGAGCCGGGGGCAGCGGGCGAACTCACGCGGAGCCCGCCCGCCGCTGGGGAGTCTTACTCGGCGGCCTCGGTCTCGCCGTCGTCGGGGCCGGCGCCGGCCATCAGCGCTTCGCCGACCTCCTCGGTGCGGCCGCGGATCGCATTCTCGATCCGCTGCGCGACGTCGGGATTGTCCTTGAGATAGGTCTTTGCGTTCTCGCGCCCCTGGCCGATGCGCACGCTGTCGTAGCTGAACCACGCGCCCGACTTCTCGATCAGCCCGGCCTTGACCCCGAGGTCGAGGATCTCGCCGACCTTCGAGATGCCTTCGCCGTACATGATGTCGAACTCGACCTGCTTGAACGGCGGCGCGACCTTGTTCTTGACCACCTTCACCCGGGTCGCGTTGCCGACGATGTCGTCGCGGTCCTTGATCTGCCCGGTGCGGCGAATGTCGAGCCGCACGCTGGCGTAGAATTTCAGCGCATTGCCCCCGGTCGTCGTCTCCGGGTTGCCGTACATCACCCCGATCTTCATCCGCACCTGGTTGATGAAGATGACGGTGCAGCGCGAGCGGCTGATCGAGCCGGTGAGCTTGCGCAGCGCCTGGCTCATCAGCCGTGCCTGCAAGCCGACATGGCTGTCGCCCATCTCGCCCTCGATCTCGGCGCGGGGCACGAGCGCGGCGACCGAATCGACCACCAGCACGTCGATCGCGTTCGAGCGCACGAGCGTGTCGACGATCTCGAGCGCCTGCTCGCCGGTGTCGGGCTGCGACACGATCAGCTCGTCGATGTCGACCCCGAGCTTCTTGGCGTAGCCCGGGTCGAGCGCATGCTCGGCGTCGACGAAGGCGGCCGAGCCGCCCGTCCTCTGCGCCTCGGCGATCGCGTGCAGCGCGAGCGTCGTCTTGCCCGAGCTCTCGGGCCCGTAAATCTCGATCACCCGGCCGCGCGGCAGGCCGCCGACGCCGAGCGCGATGTCGAGCCCGAGGCTGCCGGTCGAGACCGTGTCGATCTCGATCTTCTCGCGCGACCCGAGCTTCATCGCCGAGCCCTTGCCGAACGCGCGGTCGATCTGCGCGAGCGCCGCCTCGAGCGCTTTCTGCCGGTCCATGTTGGGCGATTCCACTCCGCTGCCGATGATCTTGAGCTGCGCTGCCATGTCCCCTGTCTCCCTCGCTAATGCAAGCGGACATTCCGCTTGCCGCAACGGCGGCCGAGCCCCGCCTGTGACCCCCTCGTATCCGATTTGTTCATAGAGAACAATAGGGGAACGATGACTTGTCGGACGATCGCTTAAGTTCACTAAAGTCACGCGATGCGGCAGCTTTTTGGGAGTTTCCGTTCATGTTCGGCGCCGGGCCTGGCGGAGCGGACGGCCGGAAGGGATCGCGCCGCGCATTGCCTGCGCGCGTTCGCTTCGGGAAATGAATCTCGTGCCTGGCCATAGTGCCTCCCGGGGAAATGGAGGCGAAGCAATTATCTCATCGTGGGGGCTGTAGGACAGCAAAATTCCCGAGCGCAGGTGAGCGATCGCGCAGCAATCGGGAGGCAGCGCCCTCTCCCGCGGAGCGGATAGGGGCTAGGCCGGGTCACGGGAGTAAATCCCGTGACCACGTCGGACGGGTTCGGCTCGCTTGATGCTCGCCGCCCCGCCGGCCGGGCGTGCGGCTCTACGACAGAAGACGAAAATCGCTGCGCAATTTTCGCCTTCTGCTCGGCGTCTTATGCCGGCGTAACATCCCCAGCCCCAGTCCCCGCATCCTCACCCGGCTCCGGCCGCGTGTCGAACACCTCGTCGATGATCCCGAACGCCTTGGCTTCGTCGGCTTCGAGGAACTTGTCGCGGTCCATCGATTTTTCGATCTCCTCGAGCGTCTGGCCGGTGTATTTGGCGTAGAGCTCGTTGAGGCGCTGGCGCATGCGCAGGATCTCGCGCGCCTGGATCTCGATGTCGGCGGCCATGCCCTGGGCGCCGCCCGAGGGCTGGTGGATCATGATCCGGCTGTTGGTCAGCGCGACGCGCATCCCGGGCTCGCCGGCGGCCAGCAGGAAGCTGCCCATCGACGCCGCCTGGCCGATGCAGACTGTGCTGATCTTGGGCCGGATGTACTGCATGGTGTCGTGGATCGCGAGGCCGGCCGTCACCACGCCGCCCGGCGAGTTGATGTACATGAAGATGTCCTTCTTCGGATTCTCGGACTCGAGGAACAGCAGCTGGGCGGTGACGAGGCTCGCCATATGGTCCTCGATCGGCCCGGTGATGAACACGATCCGCTCGCGCAGCAGCCGCGAATAGATGTCGAAGCTGCGCTCGCCCCGGTTGGATTGCTCGATGACGATGGGGACGAGCTGCGAAACGATGTCGTGGTGGTCGGTCACGGGGATGAGGTCCTTTGTTGTTGGCGTGGGCCTACATCGGGCGGAACCGCGCAAGGTTCAAGCTGCGCTTCTGCTCCTCTCGATTTCGAGGGGAGGTGGCAGTGCGAAGCACTGACGGAGGGGTCTAAGGCCCCTCCACCGCACTACGTGCGGTCCCCCTCCCCCGGCAATCCGGGGGAGGATAAAGACAGGTAAGCGAGCCGCCTCACCTCGCGCCTTCCGCGGGTGACGGTGTCGAGGATCAGGCCGGCGAATACGCAGAGCACGGCGACGATCACCAGACCGGTCGCCAGGATCGCGGTCGGGAAGCGCGGGACGAGGCCGGTCGCGAGGTAGGTGCGGACCAGGGGAATCGCGAGCAGCACCGCGGCGACGATCAGCAGCGCGCCAATGCCGCCGTAGAACAGGACCGGGCGCTCGACCCGGTAGAGGCTGGCGATGGTCCTGAGGATCCGCCAGCCGTCGCCGAAGGTCGAGAGCTTCGAGTGCGAGCCTTCGGGCCGCGCGGCATAGGGCGCCTCGACCTCGCCGACGGGCATCCTGAGCTCGAGCGCGTGGACGCTCATCTCGGTCTCGATCTCGAACCCCGAGGAGAGCACCGGGAAGCTCTTGACGAAGCGGCGCGAGAATATCCGGTAGCCCGAGAAAATGTCGCTGAAGCTGCGCCCGAACAGGCCGGCGAGAAGCCCGGTGAACAGCTTGTTCCCGAGGACGTGGCCGCCGCGATAGGCGTGCTTCTCCTCGTGGCGGCGGGTGGCGACGACCATGTCGAGCCCGTCGGCGAGCAGCAGCTCGACCATCGCCGGGGCGGCGGTCGGATCATAGGTCAAATCGCCGTCGGCCATCACATAGACGTCGGCGTCGATGTCGGCGAACATCCGGCGCACGACGTGGCCCTTGCCCTGCTGGCGCTCCGAGCGGACCACGGCGCCGGCCTCGGCCGCGGCCTCGCGGGTGCGGTCGCGGCTGTTGTTGTCGTAGACGTAGATCGTCGCACCCGGCAGCGCGGCCTGGAAGCCGCGCACGGTCGCGCCGATCGCCGCTTCCTCGTTGAAGCACGGCAGGAGCACGGCGATGCGTGGTGTCGATGCGGTCTGCATATCCCCCATATCGTCGCCCCCGCGCAGGCGGGGGTCCCGCTTCCTAGCCTAGTTGAGAAGAAAGCGGGATTCCCGCTTTCGCGGGAATGACGCTCATTTCTTCTTCGCCGGAGCCTTCTTCGCTGCGGGCTTGGCCGGCTTGGATTCGGACTTGGCGGGAGCCTTCGCGGCGGCCCCCTCGGCCTTGCTCGGGGCAGGCTTGTTCGCCGGCTCGCTCTTGAGCGGCTTGGCGGGCTTGGGCGCGGCCGTTTTCGCCTCGACGATGTCGGCCTTCTTGGCAGCCTTGGCGCTGGTCGGGATAGGCTTCTTTGCCTCGGCTTTCTTAGCCTTGCCCTTGGCCGTGGGCTTGGCGGGCGCGGCGTGGTCGTGGCCGCAGCCGGGACCGTGGACATGGCCTTCCTCGCTCTCGAGGTCGGCCTCGAGCTGCGCGCGGGTCGACGCCAGGTCGGCGATCTCGGCCTTGCCGAACAGGAAGTCGACGACCTTGTCCTCGTAGAGCGGCGCACGCAGCTGGGCGGCGGCCATCGGCTCCCGCTGGACGTAGCGGACGAAGGTCTCGCGGTCCTTGCCCTGATATTGCGCGGCGGCCTGGGCGATCAGCCGGTTCATCTCCTGCTCGCTGACCTCGACGCCGTTGGCCGCGCCGATTTCCGACAGCAGCAGGCCGAGGCGCACGCGACGCTCGGCGATCCGGCGATATTCGGCGGCGTCGCCCTCGATCTCGGCAAGCGCGGCCTTGGGGTCGGGCTCGTGGCTCGCCTCGTGGCGCAGCTGGCCCAGGATATTCTGATATTCCGCCTCGACCATCGATTCCGGCACCGTGAAATCGTGGCGGTCGGCGAGCTCGTCGAGCAGCTGGCGCTTCATGTGGGTGCGGGTGAGGCCGTTGAGCTCCTGCGCCAGCTGGTCGCGGATGACCGAGCGCAGCTTTTCGAGGCTGTCGAGGCCGAGCGTCTTGGCGAAATCGTCGTCGGCCCTGGTTTCGCCCGCCGTCTTCACGAGCTTGACCGTGACGTCGAACCTGGCCGGCTTGCCCTTCAGATCGGCGACCGGATAGTCGGCCGGGAAGGTCACGGTCACGACGCGCTTGTCGCCGCGCTTCGCGCCGACGAGCTGGTCCTCGAAGCCGGGGATCAGGCGGCCCGAGCCGAGCTCGATCGCCATGTTCTCGCCCGATCCGCCCTCGAACGGCTTGCCGTCGACCGTGCCGGCGAAATCGACCTCGACCAGGTCGCCGGTCGCCGCAGCGTGCTTCGCCGGCGCATCGTTCCAGCGCTTGGTCTGGCTGGCGAGCTGCGCGACGCGCTCGTCGACCGCGGCCTCGTCGGGCTCGACCGTCAGCCGCTCGAGCCTGAGGCCGTCGATGTTGGGCGCGGGAACGTCGGGCAGCGCCTCGAGCCGGACGCGGACCTCGGCGTCCTTGCCGGGCTCATATTGCTCGTCGAGCTCGACCTGCGGCTGGAGCGCCGGGCGGATGTTCTGCTCGGCGAGCAGCTGCTGGACGCCATCCTGCACCGCGCCGTTGAGCGCGTCGCCGCGAATCGCCTCGCCGTGCATCTTGCGGATGAGGTTGGGCGGCACCTTGCCGGGACGGAAGCCGGGCATCCGCACCTGGGGCGCGATGCGCTTCACTTCCTTGTCGACCCGCGCCTCGATGTCCTCGGCGGGGATGGTCAGCATGAAGGCACGCTTCAGGCCCTGGTTCTCGGTCTCGACAGTCTTGATGGTCACGTTCCTAAGGTCCTGATGAGTCATTGAGCGCGATTTCGCTGCTCGCGTGTCCCCCGGACACGCTGCGCTGCGAAATGGTGCGCGCGGAGGGACTTGAACCCCCACATCTTGCGATACTGGAACCTAAATCCAGCGCGTCTACCAGTTCCGCCACGCGCGCGCGGCCGCGAAAGGCGGGGGCTATAGCAAGGATCGGCGATTGGGCAAGGCGCGCCACGGCAACCCTTTGCGATGCGTGGGCGTTTTTCAGCGAAGGAGTTCCCATGCAGCAACTGCCGCCCTTCCCCGACACGCCGACCAACCCCGAGCCGGTCGAGCCGTCGCAGCCCGGAAAGCCGACCCCGGCTCCGCCCGAAACGCCGCCGCAGGGGCCAGACATCGACGTGCCCGCTCCGGCGCAGCCCGGAACCGAGCCGCCCTCGACGCCGATTTCGCCGGTCGGGTGATTGTGCTTCGAGACGGGACTTCGATACGCTTCGCGTCGTCAGTCCCTCCTCAGCATGAGCGGATTGATTGGGGACCGCTGAGCCGCTGAGCGCAGTCGAAGCGGCGCCTCGAACGACTAGCGGCGCTGCGCCGATGCGACAATCGCCTCGAAGTCCGGAAGGCCGGCCGCGTAATAATGCGAACGCGCCGCGTCGAACAGGATCAGGTAGAGCCGGCCGTCGACTATCGCTCCGACCGCGCGGCCCTTGCGCCACAATTCGTCGCCGTCGAGATGCTCGTAATCGAACTGGAAGCCGTTGGTCCCGAGGAACGACCGGGGCTGCAGCGACAGCGTGCGGAAGTCGATCGT
>DASTID010000193.1:0-11459 GCA_035717905.1 Sphingomicrobium sp.
CAGCGGTTCGATCCACAAGGTCGGGGCGGCGCTGCAGGGCGCGCCGTCGTGCAACGGCTGGACCTTCTGGCATGTCGCGGAGCGCGGAGGGCTGGAGCCGCTCGATTCGGTGCGGCAGCAATATCTTTCGTCATTGCGAGCATAGTGAAGCAATCCGGACCACGGACCGGATTGCTTCGTCGCTCCGCTCCTCGCAATGACGGCTGAATGATCCGAACGCTCCTCCGCCCCACGGCCTTCGTCGATTCGCCGTTCGGCCGTGATGGCAAGGTCGCGCGGCTTACGGGCGGGCTGGTTTGGTTTTCCGCCGTCGAACTGATCGAAACTGACGGCCGCAAGCGGACGAAAACCGAGCTGGTACCGGTCGAAGGTATCGAACAGCGGTTCGACGAGGACATGGCGGCGAAGTGGCGCGCGCTGACCTCGGCGCGGACGGCGCTGAAGGTGGGCGAGCGCACGATCCGCCTCGACCAGCCGCAGGTCATGGGCATCATTAACGTGACGCCGGACAGCTTCTCCGGCGACGGACAGAGCGACGACGCGGCGGCGGCTGCGGCGCGCGGTGCGGACATGGCGGCGGGCGGTGCGGCGATCGTCGACGTCGGCGGGGAATCGACCCGACCCGGCGCCAAGCCGGTGTGGGAAGGCGACGAGATCGCGCGCGTGGCTCCGGTCGTCCGCCAGCTCGCGAGCGCCGGGACCGCGGTGTCGATCGACAGCCGCAAGGCTGACGTCATGACGGCAGCGCTCGAGGCGGGCGCGGGGATGATCAACGACGTGTCCGCGCTGACATATGACGACCGCTCGGCCGCGGTCGTCGCCGGCGGGGGCGTGCCGGTGATCCTGATGCACCACCAGGGCCCGCCCGAGACGATGCAGCAGGACCCGCGCTACGACGACGTGCTGGTCGAGGTCTATCTGTGGCTCGAAGAACGGATCGCGGCCGCCGAAGACGCCGGAATCGCGCGCGACCTGATCCTGGTCGATCCGGGCTTCGGCTTCGGCAAGAATGTCGGCCACAATCTCGAGCTGATGAACGGCCTCGCGCTGCTCCACGGCCTCGGCTGCCCGATCGTCGTCGGCGCCAGCCGCAAGCGCACGATCGGCGCCTTGTCGAATGAGGCGCCGGTCGATCGGCGGCTCGGCGGGAGCATCGCGTTCGCGCTCAAGGCGGCCGAGCAGGGCACCCAGATCGTCCGAGTCCATGACGTGGCCGAGACGGTGCAGGCGCTGGGTATCTGGCGCGGCCTGCGCGACCAGGCGCTGACTCCGCGGATCGCATGAATGGCCTGACGATCATCTCGGGCGGCCAGACCGGCGTCGACCAGGCGGCGCTGGATGTGGCGCGCGAGCTCGGCATCCCGTGCGGCGGCTATATTCCGCGCGGGCGCTGGACCGAGGACGGTCCGCTGAGCGGCGATTATGCCGGGATGATCGAGACCGAAAGTGAAGGGCCGAGCGAAAGAACGAAGCGCAACGTCCGTGAAACCGATGCGACACTGATTTTCACGCGTCACGGTTGCGAGGGCGGCACTTTGGTGACCGCGGAAACTGCCCGGAAGGCCGGCAAGCCCAGGCTCATCATTGATCTGGCGGAGATCGAACGGAAGGTTGCGGCTGCGGCCATCTCCGATTGGTTGGCGCGGACGGCGCCCGGCCGGTTGAACGTGGCCGGTCCGCGAGCCAGCAAGGACCCCGCGATATACGCCGAAACGAAGGCGATCCTGCTCGACATTCTCGGCGGCGGCTAGGCCGCGGTGTCGATCCCCAATTCGCCGAGCTTGCGGTAGAGGGTCGAACGGCCGATGCCGAGCCGGCGCGCGACCTCGGTCATGCGGCCGCGATAGTGGCCGATCGCGAGGCGGATGATGTCGGCCTCGATCTCCTCCAGCGGCCGCAAATTGCCGTCGCCGGTGTAAAGCGTCACGCCGGGCGCGCCGGCGATCGCCTCGTCGCTGCTCGACTGGCTGATGTTGGGCAGGAAATCGCTGCGCCGGCCCGAGAAGCGCGACTGGATCGCGATGTGCGGGAAATGCTCGGCGGTCAGCGAGTTGCCGTCGCAGTGAAGCCCGGCCCGGAACAGCACGCCGGCGAGTTGGCGGACGTTGCCCGGCCAGCCGTAGCGCATCAGCACCGCGAGCGCGTCGTTGCCGATCGAGATCGCCTTCAGGCCGGTCTGGTCCGACATGCGGGTCAGCAAATGTCGCGCGAGCGCGGGAATGTCGCCGCTGCGCTCGCGCAACGGCGGCAGCGTCACGGTCGTGGTGCCGATCCTCTCGCCGAGCCCGGCGTTGAAATCCTCGGGCAGCGGCCGGCTGCTAGTGGCGATCACCCGCACGTCGACCGAATAGCTGCCGTTGAGGCCGACCGGGCGGACTTCGCCGGTGGCGAGTACGCGGTCGAGCCGCTCCTGCGTCTCGGCTGGAAGCGCCGCGATCTCGTCGAGCAGCAGAGTGCCGCCGTCGGCCTGGACCAGCTTGCCGGTCTTGGGGGCGAACGCGCCGGGGAACGCCCCTTTCTCGTGGCCGAACAGCTCGCTGTCGATGATGTTGGCGGCGACCGCCTTGCAGTCGAGCAAATGCAGCGGCCCGCGGGCGCGCAGGCTGGCCGAGTGGATCGCCCGGGCGACGGTTTCCTTCCCCGTGCCCGGCTCGCCGACGATCAGGATCGGGAGGCGGTTGCGCGCGGCCTTGGCGGCGACCGCCAGCGCCGAGCGGAACTCGGGCGCCGCGCCGACCAGCTGCTCGAGCGACATCGCCGGCGCGAGCTTTTCGGAGACCGGCGCAAGCTCTCCCGCCGCCCTGCGGCGGTCGGCGTTGATGGTGAGTGCTTCGAGCAGTCGCTCGGGAGCGACCGGGCGAACGAGGAAGTCGGTTGCGCCGGCGCGCATCGCCTCGACCGCGATGGCGACCGTGTCGCCGTGCGACAGAACGATGACCGGCAGATCCGGACGCTGCTCGTGCAAGGCGGCGATCGCTCCGGGTCCGCGCTCGTCGTCCCAGCTGCCGAGCAGCGCGGCCTGCACCTCGCGGCCGTGGGGCCCTTGCAGCAGCGCAACCGCGGTCTCCTCGTCGGCGGCGCCGACGACGCTCCACGCGGCGCGCGCGGCGGTGGCCGCGATCAGCCGGCGCTCGCCGGCGTCGGCGTCGAGCAAAAGGAGGGAGCGGGTGCGTTCTTCAGCCATTGCGGGCCCTTTCGTCCCCAGCTTAGCGCGGCATGGGTAAAGGGCCGCTTAAAGACGCGGTGCCGCGGGGCTTGGGCGGAGGCCGCCGGCTTGTTATGGATGGCGCCTGAGCAGCACCTGCCGCATCACGAGAGGAATCGCATGGCCGAGGAAGAACCGCTTCTGACGAGCCCTCCGACACAGGACGTCGCGGTCCACGTTCGCGACTACACGCGCTTCACCAAAATACTGAAGTGGAGCGCGCTGACCTGCCTGCTGATCGGGCTCCTCGTCCTCCTGATCCTCAAATAGCCTGCCACCGCCCATGAAGATCGCCGTCCTCAAGGAGACGGCCGACGGCGAGACGCGCTGCGCGGCCATTCCCGAAACCGTCCGGAAGTTCGCCGCGGTCGGCGCCGAGATCGCGGTCGAGCGCGGCGCGGGCGAGGCCGCCGGCGTTACCGACGGCGATTTCGAAGAGGCGGGAGCGAGCGTCGGCAATCGCGCGGAAGTGCTCAAGGGCGCCGGGATCCTGCTGTGCGTGAGCGGCCCCGATCCCGGCACGCTGAACGGGGCGGAGAAGGGCGCGCTGCTGGTCGGCGCGCTCGACCCTATGCGGCGGCGCGACGCGATCGACGGCTACGCCAGCGCCGGCCTCGACGCGTTGGCGATGGAATGGATGCCGCGCATCACCCGCGCCCAGTCGATGGACGTGCTGTCGTCGCAATCGAACCTCGCCGGCTACAAAGCGGTGATCGACGGCGCGGCGACCTACGGGCGCGCGTTCCCGATGATGATGACCGCGGCCGGCACGATCAGCCCGGCCAAGCTGTTCGTGATGGGGGTCGGCGTCGCCGGGCTCCAGGCCATCGCCACGGCGCGGCGGCTCGGCGCGCAGGTCAGCGCGACCGACGTGCGCTCGGCTACGAGAGAGCAGATCCAGTCACTCGGCGCCAAACCGATTTTCGTCGAGAATGTCGCCGGGATCGAGGGCGAAGGCGCTGGCGGCTATGCCTCTGAAATGTCGGAAGAATATCAGAAAGCGCAAGCCGAGCTGGTGTCCGGCCATATCGCCAGGCAGGACATCGTGATCACCACCGCCCTCATTCCGGGCAAGCCGGCGCCGCGCCTGATCAGCGACGCGCAGCTGGCGACGATGCGGCCCGGAAGCGTGGTCGTCGACCTAGCGGCCGAGGCCGGCGGCAATGTCGAGGGCACGGTCGCGAACCAGCGGGTCGAACAGCACGGCGTGACGATCATCGGCGCCGCGAACCTCGCGCGGACGCTGCCCGCTGACGCGTCGGCCTTGTTCGCCCGCAACTTGTACAATTTCCTGTGCGCCTTCTGGGACGGCGAGCAGGGCGGCCCAGTGCTCCCCGACGACGACGAGATCGTCCAGGCCATCCGCTTGACGCACGGCGGCAAGATCGTGAACGAAAGGCTCGCGGCCGCCTGACCGTGCCGCGCACGGGCGACATCCTGGTCATCGGCGGCGGGATCGCGGGGCTTTCCGCGGCGGCCGAGCTGTCGAAGCGGGCGAAAGTGATCGTTCTCGAAGCCGAGGATCAAATCGGCTTCCACTCGTCCGGACGCAGCGCCACAATGCTCCATTATGCGCTCGGCGACCGGCTGGTGCGCGCGCTGACGCAGGCGAGTCGCAGCTTCTTCGACGCGCCGCCGGAGGGCGTCAGCGAGATTCCGCTCGGCCGCCGCATGGCGGTGCTGGTCCATGCGCGCGAGGACGAGCTCGGCGCGCTCGGCCAACTCGAAGCCGAGATCGCCCGCTTCGCGCCGCTCGAGCGGCTCGACCAGCGTGGCGTCGCCGACCTCTGCCCGTTGCTCAGGGTCGGCGAAGGCGGAGCCGTCGCCGGGATCGTCGATCGTGACGGTCTGCGACTCGACCCGCACGCGTTGCTCCAGGGATTCCTGGGGACCGTTCGGCGCAATGGCGGCGAGATCGTCACCGGCGCCCGCGTCGCGGAGATCGAGCGCGGCTGGACAGTGGCGAGCGAAAGCGGCGAACGTTATTCGGCGCCCATTCTCGTCAACGCAGCCGGCGCCTGGGCCGATGCAGTCGCCGGGCTCGCGGAAATCGCGCCGATCGGCCTACGACCGCTGCGCCGCACCATCATCACCTTCGACGCAGCCCCCGGCACCGATCTGGAGCGGCTGCCGTTCACCAAGACCGTCGGCGACGCGCTCTATTTCGCGCCCGAGAGCGGGCGGCTGTTCGCCTCGCCGATGGACGAAGTGCCGAGCGAACCGTGCGATGCGCAGCCGGACGAGTTCGAGGTCGCGCTCGCGGCGCACCGCATGGAGGAGCGGACGATGGTGCAGGTGCGGAGCATCCACAGCCGCTGGGCCGGCCTGAGAACGTTCGCGCCCGACCGTCACCCGGTCGTCGGGTTCACGCCCGGCGTGGAGGGTTTCTTCTGGCTCGCGGGACAGGGCGGCTTCGGGCTCCAGACCTCGCCGGCGATGGCCAGGATCGCCGCGTCGCTGATCTTCGGCAAGCCGTGGCCGGTTCCCGGCGTCAGCGCCCGGGAGCTAAGCCCCGCCCGCTTCCTCGGGCAGGCGGCATAGGTCGACCCAGCGCTCGCCGACAAGGTCGAACAGCCGCTCGGTCGGAACCTCGACCGACGAATTGAGCGAGCCGCCGGCCGGATAGACGACGTCGAAAGCCTTTAGCGTCACGTCGACATAGACCGGCAGCGCGGTCTCCAGCCCGAACGGGCAAACCCCGCCGACGGGATGGCCGGTCAGCGCCAGCGTCTCTTCGGCGCCGAGCATCCGCGGCCGCGCGCCTAGCTCGTCCTTGCACTTGCGATTGTCGAGCCGCGCATCCCCGCGTGCGACGAGCAGGAACAGGTGGACGCCGGCGCGGACGGCAAGGGTCTTGGCGATTCGGCCGGGCTCGACGCCGAGCGCCTTGGCGGCCGTTTCGACCGTCGCCGTCGTCTCCGCGGCCTCGATGTAGCGAAGGTCGGGCGCGTGCTTCGCGAGCCAGGCGCGGACGGACTGTTCGCTCATGCGCTCACTCGCCGATCAGGTGGAGCGCCAGCTCGCGCGTGGGCGGCGCCCGGCGATGCTCGAACAGATAGATGCCCTGCCAGGCGCCGAGCGCCATTTTGCCGTCGACGACGGGAATCGAAAGCTGCGTCTGCGTCAGCGCCGAGCGAAGATGGGCGGGCATGTCGTCCGGCCCTTCGTCCTCGTGCTCATAAGCGCCGCCCTCGGGTGCGATGCGCGCGAAATAGGCTTCGAGGTCGCGCCTGGCGGCGGGCGCGGCATTCTCCTGGATGAGCAGCGACGCCGAGGTGTGGCGGCAGAACAATGTGAGCAGCCCGCGCGAGATGGGCTGCCCGGAGAGCCAGCCCCGCACCTCGTCGGTGATCCGGTGAAGGCCAGGTTTGGCCGCGCGGACCTCGATTGCGCCAGTCGCCTGTTTGAGCATGAAAAGGCGCATAGCAGGCCCTCGCGGAGCCGCCAGCCCGCCGCGCGGTTAACGATAAAGAGGCGATTCGGTCGCCGAGTCGCAGGGCCGATTCGGACGCTGCGGGGACGGCTCCGCGCAAGCGCGTCGCGGCGGTCCGGTCAGCTTCTGAGCGGCGCTTGCAGCGGACACACGAAAGCGCCCGCAGGTCTTGCAGGCGCTTTCTAACGAATTGAAACTGCTAGCGAACTTTCCGGCCGAACGCCGGAGAAGATCTTAGCCGTGGGCGATTGGGTTGCTCCAGCCGCCGCCAAGCAGCCAGTCCCAGATACCCCGCGCCGGAACCTTCTTCATCGTAAATCCCCTTTGCACACTGCGATTCGGCAGTCAGGGGAATATTAACCCTAATCAAGATGGTTAGCAACGCGTTAACTATTAGGGCGGTCGTTACTTCGCCAGTTCGGATGAAAGTGCCGAGTTCGAATTTTGGAAGGCGGCCGCGAAACGGGCGGTCAGGCGACGCGGCGGCCGCGGCCTCGGTCGCTCGACAGGCGCTTGTTGAGGCTCTCCAGGCTCATCGGCCGGCCGATGATGAAGCCCTGGGCGACGTCGCAGCCCATGTCGACCAGCGCGTCGAGGATTTCGCGGTGCTCGACCCCTTCGGCGACGACCTTGCGGCCGAGCGAGTGGGCAAGTCCGATCGTCGAATGGACCATCAGCCGGTCGCTGCGGTTGTCGCACAGGCCTTTGACGAAGCTCTGGTCGATCTTGATTTCGGTGGCGGGGATTTTCTTGAGATAGTCGAGCGTCGACAGGCCGGTGCCATAGTCGTCGATCGAAATCTGGACGCCGAGCTCGCGAAGCCGTCCGAGCATCTCGAGCGCCTCGCCCCTGGCGGCGAGCTCCGCCGTTTCCGTCAGCTCGAGCGTCAGCCGGCGCGGCTCGAGACCGTGGCGGGCAAGGACGGCCGCGGCGCGAATAATGAACTGCTTGTCGTTGAGCAGCCGGGCGGAAAGGTTGACCGCGACGTCAAAGTCCCGGCCCCGCTTGTTGATCGCGGCCGCCGCCGACACGGCCTTTTCAAGCACGAAGTCGGTGAGCTTGCCGATCCGGTCGTGCTGCTCCGCGGCGGCGACGAACTCGGAGGCCGCGATCGGGCCTTTTTCCGGGTGAGTCCAGCGCGCCAGCACTTCCGCGCCGATGATCCGCCGCGACTTGAGGTCGAGCTTGGGCTGGAAGGCGATCCACACTTCGTCATTGTCGATCGCGGTGTCGAGCTGGCTGAGCATCGACAGCTTCCACGAGGCGTTCTCGAACGTGTCGGGGTCGTGATACTTCCACTTGAGCCCGTCGTGTGCCGCTTCCTCGGCCGCCACCAGCGCGCTCGCCAGGCGATTGGCGAGCGAACGCCCGCTGCCGATCTCGACCCCGAAGCTGATCGCGAGGTCGATCGACAGCCCCGACACGCGGACCGGGTTGCGGAACAAGGCGTAGAGCGCGTCGATATGGTGGCCGAACGGCTTCCGGCCTTCCTCGAACCAGGCGAAGATGCCGCTGTCGCCGTGGTAGAAGGTGCGGTCGCTGGTGCCGACCGACAGGCGGCCGATGATCTGCTCGACGAGTTGCCGCTCGCTATCCGAAGGCAAGGTCGCGACGACCTCAGGATAGTTCCAGATGCGGGCGACGATCAGCGCCTGGTCGGTGGCGGCGCGGTTGGCCTGCAGCGCGTTGAGGTTGGGAAGTCCCGACACAGCGTTCACTTCGCCGCGCTGCCGCAAATAGCGGCGTCCCAGCACCGCCGCGAATACGAGGATCGCGAACAGGCCGGGCACGATGTCGACGAACACCAGGTGCGCTTCCAGCGCGGCCGGACCGAGCAGGAGAAAGCCGAAGGTCGCGCCGAGAAGCAGGAACTGATGGAACGGGTTGCGGCGCGCCTGCGCCAGGCCGGCGACGAGCAGTGCGACGAGCAGCGCGGGGACCCATCCGGCCGAGATAGGCCGCCCGGCCTTCAGTGTCTCGGCACCGATGACGTGGACGTAGACTCCGCCGGTCTTGCCGGTGCCGGGGATAAAATATTGGTCGCCGGCGGCATCGGTCGTGGTGCCGATGATGACGTCCTTGCCGCGGACCATTGCGGGGCTGAACTTTCCAGCGAGCACCTGCGCGGCGCTCAGCGTCGGAATTGACTTGGGGTCGAGGGCATAGTCCGGCATGAAGAAGTCGCCGGCGTTGCCGTGAACCCCGGAAAGCAGCGCCGTGTAGTGGGGCACCGGCTTGCCCTGGATTTCGATTGCGTACGGGATTTGCCAGACCGCGTTCTGGTAATTGTACCTGACACTCGGCGTGCCGAGCTGAACATGACGGGCAAACTGGGGCAAGGGCACGGAATCCTGGACCAGCCCTGCGCCTGGCCCGGAGCGGGCAAGGATTGGCAGGACGACGCGGCCGGATCGCTCGAGCGCGTCCGCAAACAATGCGTCGTCCTCGGCGGTCGTCGGTCCGCTGAAGGTCACGTCGTAAACGATCCGCTTCGAGCCCGCCTCCGTCAGACGATCGACGAGCTGAGCCTGGTAGCGCCGCGGCCATGGCCAGCGCCCCACCTTGTGCAGCGATTCGTCGTCGATCTTGACCAGCACGATGTCGCCGCTGGCCTTGTGCCAGTGGAGGCTGTTGCGGGTCGTGCGCAGCAGGTCTTCGGCGATGTCGCCGGCGCCGGTCAGCCCGAAGATCAGGGCGGCGAGCGCCGTCCAAAGCAGCGCCTTGAACGAGGTGCGGTCGGTCTTCGATTCCTGGCGGCCGCGCACGGGGCACGTCTCCCACTGATCCGGCCTCACGCATGCGCGCGAAAAGGTTAGGAATTCGCTAACCGCGATACGATTAACGGCCGCGCCACTCGACAGCTTCCAAGCGAGCCGCCACAAAAGCCGCGCTCTTTCCCGGAGGGGTCATGGACTTCATCTCGATCCTGTCGATCTTCGTGCTCGCCTGCTTCGTCGGCTATTATGTCGTGTGGTCGGTGACGCCGGCGCTGCACACGCCGCTGATGAGCGTGACCAACGCGATCTCGTCGGTGATCGTCGTCGGCGCGCTGATCGCCGCCGCCGCCGGGGGCAGCCCGGCCTCGAAATGGCTCGGGCTGGTCGCCGTCGCGCTGGCCAGCGTGAACATCTTCGGCGGCTTCGCGGTCACCCAGCGCATGCTCGCCATGTACCGGAAGAAGGATCGTTGAGCGTGTCCGCGCCCGGTCAGTCCCACACGGATTATATTTTCTCGCTCGGCGAATCCTGGGTCATGCTCGCCTATCTCGTTGCCGGCGTGTGCTTCATCCTCGCGCTGCGCGGTTTGTCGAACCCCGAAAGCAGCCGACGCGGCAATACGACCGGCATGATCGGCATGGCGATCGCGGTCGCGACGACGCTCGCCATCCACGAGATCGCGTCGCTGCCCGAGATCGTCGGCGCGATGATCGTCGGCGGCGGGATCGGCCTGGTTACCGCGCGCAAGATCCAGATGACGGCGATGCCGCAGCTCGTCGCGGCCTTCCACAGCCTGGTCGGAATGGCCGCGGTGCTGGTCGGCGCGGCCGCCTTCCTGAACCCTGAGGCGTTCGGCATCGCGGTGCGCGTGACGCCGATCGCGAGCCCGTCGTTCGTCCACATCTTCCCGGTTAGCCGGGTCGAGATGGGGCTCGGCGTCGCCATCGGCGCGATCACCTTCTCGGGCTCGGTGATCGCCTTCCTCAAGCTCAACGGCAATATGTCGGGCAAGCCGATCCTGCTGCCGCTCCGCCACCTGATCAACCTCGGCACGCTCGCGGCGATCCTCGGGCTGATCGCATATTTCACCCAGGACCAGGCGCCGTGGGTGTTCTTCACCATTGCTGGCTTGAGCTTCGCCATCGGTTTCCTGCTGATCATCCCGATCGGCGGCGCCGACATGCCGGTCGTGATCTCGATGCTCAACAGCTATTCGGGCTGGGCGGCGGCGGCGATGGGCTTCACGCTGCACAACAGCGCGATGATCATCACCGGCGCGCTGGTCGGAAGCTCGGGCGCGATCTTGAGCTACATCATGTGCCGGGCGATGAACCGCAGCTTCATCTCGGTCATCGCCGGCGGCTTCGGGGGCGCCGCGGTCGTGGGCGGAGCGGAAGCGATCGACCGCCCCTACAAGCGCGGCTCGGCCGAGGACGCGGCCTTCCTGATGAAGCAGGCGGACCAGGTGATCATCGTCCCCGGCTACGGCATGGCGGTCAGCCAGGCGCAGCACGCGCTCAAGGAGATGGCCGACCGGCTCAAGGCCGAGGGCGTCCGGGTGAAGTACGCGATCCATCCGGTCGCCGGCCGCATGCCGGGGCACATGAACGTGCTGCTGGCCGAGGCCAACGTGCCCTATGACGAAGTGTTCGAGCTCGAGGACATCAACAGCGAATTTGCGCAGACCGACGTCGCCTTCGTGATAGGCGCCAACGACGTCACCAATCCCGCGGCCAAGACCGACAAGAGCTCGCCGATCTATGGGATGCCGGTGCTCGACGTGGAGAAGGCGCGGACGGTGCTGTTCGTCAAGCGCTCGATGGGCGGCGTCGGCTATGCCGGCGTGGACAATGAGCTGTTCTACCGCGACAACACCATGATGCTGTTGGCCGACGCCAAGAAGATGGTCGAGGAGATCGTCAAGGCCCTGGGCTAGTCGCCGCGCGGTAAATGGACATCGGCAATCATGCAGCGCAAGCTGCCGCCGCCGACCGCCTCGATGGTCGGGATCGGCGCTTCGACCAGCGTGCCGTAGCGCTCGAGCTCTCCGAGCTGGTCCGGCGTGAAGCTCCCTCTCGCGGCCGAGGACAACGCGATCACGGGA
>DASTID010000194.1:0-2834 GCA_035717905.1 Sphingomicrobium sp.
TCGTAGATTCGCAAGCTGCGGATGTCGCGGTACAGCTCCTCGACCTTGACCCCGCGCGTGACCCCTGCGCCGCCGTGCAGCTGCACCGCCGCGTCGATCACCCGCTGCGCCGCTTCGGTCGCGTGGAGCTTGGCCATGGCCGCGGCGCGGCGGTTGTCGACGCCTCCGACATCCTGCTGCCAGGCGGCGCGGTAGATCAGCAGCGCCGACGCGTCGATGCTTGTCGCCATGTCGGCGAGCTTTGCCTGCGTCACCGCATTGTCGGCGAGCGTGGCGCTGCCGAGCCGCCGGTTGGTCGCGAAGGCCAGCGCCTCGTCGAGCGCGCGCCGGGCAAAGCCCAGCGCCGCCGCGCCGACCGTCACCCGGAACAGGTTCAGAGTCTCCATCCCGATGCGGAAACCCTCGCCCGGCTCGCCGATGATCGCGTCGGCGGGCACGCGGACATTGTCGTAGGTCAGCCGCGCCAGCGGGTGCGGCGCGATCGTCTCGATGCGCTCGGCGACCTCGACCGCGTCCGCCGGAACGATGAACGCCGACAGCCCCTTGGCGCCTTCGCCTTCGCCGGTCCGCGCGAAGGTCACGTAGAAATCCGCGATCCCGCCGTTGGAGATCAAAGTCTTCTCGCCGACCAGCACCCATTCATTGCCGTCGCGCATCGCCGAGGTCGCCATGTTCGCTGCGTCCGACCCGCATTCGGGCTCGGTCATGGCGAAGGCCGCGATGGCTTCGCCGCTGGCGACGCGCGGCAGCCATGCGCGCTTCTGCTCGACCGTGCCGAACAGCGAAATCGCGCCGGAGCCCAACCCCTGCATCGCGAAGGCGAAATCGGCGAGGCCGTGATGGCGCGCGAGGATTTCGCGGGCTAGCGCGAGGCTGCGCACATCGGGCCGCGCGTCCCCGTCGGAGACGCACAGCTTGAGGAAACCGGCGCGCCCATATTCGGCGACGAGCGCTCGACAGGCGGCATCCGGATCGGCCGCCTCGGCGTCATGGATGAATTCGTCGCACCACGCCTCGAGCCGCTCCGAAAGCTCACGGTGTGTCGGCTCGAAGAACGGCCAGGCGAGGAAGGACTTGTCCGCCATCTCCGTCATTCCCGCGAAAGCGGGAATCCCGCTTTTCTTGTCGGCCGCTCTGAACGCAGCGGGACCCCCGCTTTCGCGGGGGTGACAAGGCCAGAACTAATCACCCTGGAACTCCGGCGCGCGCTTGTTCGCGAACGCCTCGTAGGCGCGGTGGAAATCCCTGGTTTCCATGCACCGCGCCTGCGCGCGCGCTTCCATCTCGAGCGCTTCGTCGATCGGCACGTGCCATTCGGCGTCGAGCTGCTTCTTGGTCACCGCGTGCGCGACGCTCGGACCGCTCGCGAGATCGCGCGCCAGGGCCTGCGCATCGGTGAGGACTTGGTCGCTCAGCCGGTTCCAGAAACCCCAGGCGAAGCCTTCATCGGCGCTCATCGCTCGACCCGTGAACAGCAATTCCACCGCACGGCCGTGGCCGATGAGCCGCGGCAGGATGGCGCACGCGCCCATGTCCGCGCCGCTGAGGCCGACGCGCGTGAACAGGAAAGCGGTTTTCGCATCGGGCGCCGCGAGTCTGAGGTCGCTCGCCATCGCCAGGATCGCGCCCGCGCCGGCGCACACGCCCTCGACCGCGGCGACGATCGGCTGCGGGCAGGCGCGCATCGCCCGCACCAGGTCGCCGGTCATCCGCGTGAAGGCGAGCAGACCGTCGGCATCCATCTTCGTCAGCGGGCCGATGATCTCGTGGACGTCGCCGCCCGAGCAGAAATTGCCGCCCGCGCCGGTCAGCACGACGGCCTTGACGGCATAGGCCGTGTCGAGCGCGTAGAAGGTCTTGCGCAGCTCGTCGTAGCTTTCGAAGGTCAGCGGATTTTTGCGTTCGGGCCGGTTGAGCGTGATCGTCGCGACGCCGTCGGCGAAGTCCCACCGGAAATGCTCGGGCGCGAACGCGGCGGGGTCGAAGGTCACGCGCTCGTGCCCCCGTCGATCGTCACCGCGGCCCCGTTCACGTCCTGCGATTGGGGCAGGCACAAGGTCATGATCATGGTCCCGATGGCGTCCGGGTGCACCAGCCGGCCGCTTGCGTTCTGGCTTTCGATTGCCGCGCGCGATTCCTCCTCGGACCGCTTTGTCTTGGCCGAAACCCGGGCAATCGATTCGCTTGTCATCGGCGTATCGACATAGCCCGGGCAGACTGCGTTGACGGTCAGATTGGTCTTGGCGAATTCGACCGCGAGGCTGCGCATCAGCCCCAACAGACCGTGCTTCGAGGCGGCATAATGGGCCGCGTAGGGCACGCCGCGCAGGCTTGCGACCGAGGCGACGAACACCAGCCGGCCGTGCTCGCTCGCCAAAAGGTCGGGAAGCGCGGCCTGCGCGCAGTCGAACGCCGCGGTGAGGTTGGTGGCGATGATCCGGTCCCAGCTCTCGCGCGTCGTCTTCGCGAACGGCGCGCTGTCGGCGATCCCGGCGTTGACGACCAGCATCTCGATCGGGCCGTTGGCCTCGCGCGCCTCGTCGAACGCGCGTTCGATTTGGGCGCGATCGGTGACGTCCGCCTGGACCGCTGCGCCCTCGACGATCTTGCGGATGAACTCGAGCGGTTCAGCACGGCGTCCGAGCACGGTGACCTTCGCTCCCGCCGCGTTGAGGTGCGTCGCCGCCGAAGCGCCGATGCCGGTGCCGCCGCCGGTGATCAGCGCGTGACGCGATTGAAGCCAGTCCGGCATCCGGTTCCCTCTTGAAGTCGAGCATTGGCGGAAGCCTTTGTGCGTGGCAAGGCGGCCGCCATGAAGCTTGCCATCCTCGAGA
>DASTID010000195.1:0-28987 GCA_035717905.1 Sphingomicrobium sp.
ACGTGGAGTGGGGCCGCGCATGGATAAGTCCCTGCACGTCGTCGTCCTAATGGGCGGCTGGTCGAAAGAGCGCGAGGTGTCGCTCACCAGCGGTGCGGGAATTGCCGCCGCTCTGCGCGAACGCGGCTGGTCGAACGTCACCGAGCTCGACATGGACCGCCAAGTCGCGCTGCGCCTCGCCAAGCTCAAGCCCGACGTCGTGTTCAACGCGCTCCACGGCACGCCGGGCGAGGACGGCACGGTCCAGGGCATGATGGACCTAATGGGACTCAAATATACGCACAGCGGGCTCGAAACGTCGGTGATCGCGATCGACAAGGAGCTGACCAAGATGGTGCTGGTCCCGCACGGCATTCGCATGCCGGCGGGCAAGGTGGTCGAGAGCGAGAGCCTATACCGCGAAGACCCGCTTGCGCGGCCCTATGTGCTGAAGCCGGTCAACGAAGGCTCTTCGGTCGGCGTGGCGATCGTCACCGCCGAGGGCAATTACGGCAATCCGATCGGCCGCGACGTCGAAGGGCCGTGGCACCATTTCAACGAGCTGCTCGCCGAGCCGTTCATCAAGGGCCGTGAGCTCACCGTCGCGGTGCTCGCCAACGAAGCGCTCGCGGTGACCGAACTCAAGCCCCTCGCCGGCTTCTACGATTATGACGCCAAATATACCGACGGGCTGACCGTCCACGTCTGCCCCGCCGAGGTCCCCGACGATATCGCCGCGGCAATGATGGACATGGCCGCGCGCGCCCATCGGCTGCTCGGCTGCAAGGGCGCGTCGCGTTCCGACTTCCGCTGGGACGACGAGCAGGACGATGCGGGTCTCTATCTGCTCGAGGTCAACACCCAGCCCGGGATGACTCCGCTCAGCCTCGTTCCCGAGCAGGCCAAGCTGCGCGGCATCGCCTACGGCGAGCTGGTCGAGCGGCTGATCGCCGAGGCGCTGCAATGAGCGCGGCGCACGTCCGCCGCGGCGGGGCGACGCGCGCCAAGCCGCGCAAGCCCGCGCGCAAGACCGCGCCGAGGAAAGTCGCCGGCGGCCTGGACCGGGGCCGCGCCAACCGCCTCGCGGGCCTGGTCTTCGCCGGCTTCCTGCTTGCCATCGGCCTCGTGGTGCTGGTCGCGCTCGATATACCGGCCAAGGCCGAGCGCTCCGCGGGCGCGGCGGTCGGGCGCGCCGGCTTCACCGTCAGCGGCTACCAGATCGTCGGCTTGAACCACATGGACCGCCGGCTCGTCGACGACGTCGTAAATGACGAGCTGCGCCGCGCCGCCGAAGCGGCGGGCGTGGTCAAGGCGCCGCAGCCGATGGTCGACGTGTCGGCGATCCGTGCCCGGCTGCTGCGTTTCGGCTGGGTCAAGGACGCGCGCGTCTCGCGGCGCCTGCCCGACACGCTGGTAATCGACATCGTCGAGCGCACGCCCGCGGCGCTGTGGCAAAGCAAGGGCCAGCTCGCGCTGATCGACAAGGAGGGCGTGGTGCTCGACCGAGTGCCGGTCAACCAGATGCCCGACCTGCCGCTGCTCATCGGCGCGGGGGCCAACACCCATAATGCTGAGCTAGCGCGGCTGATGGACGCGGTGCCGACGCTCAAGCCGCAGCTCGCCTCGGCAACCTGGATCGGCGGGCGCCGCTGGGACCTCGCCTTTCAGTCGGGCGAAACGGTCGCGCTTCCCGAAGGTTACACCCCCGCGCTCGCCGCGCTTGCCAAGTTCGCGCGCCTCGACCGCTCGAGCGGGCTGCTCGGGCGCGGCATCGTCCGCTTCGACTTGCGCATCCCGGACAAGATGATCGTGCGCCTGCCGCGCGCGCCCGGCGAGCCGATCGCGCCGCCCCCGCTCCAGGGCTGACCAGCATCGTGGCGCAACCGGGCGAACAGCAACTCATCACCGCGCTCGATATCGGCTCGTCCAAGGTCAGCGCGCTGATTGTCACGCCGGGCGACGACGGCCGCCTGACCGTGCTCGGCACCGGCCAGCGCGAGAGCCGCGGGGTCAAGCGCGGCTACATCACCGACATGGCGGCGAGCGAGTTCGCGGTGCGCGAGGCGGTCGAGCTCGCCGAGCGCATGTCGGGGGTCACGGTCGACGAGGTATGGGCCAGCTATTGCGCCGGCGGCCTGGTCAGCAACGTCGCCAACGTCGAGGTCGACGTCGGCGGGCACCAGGTCGAGCAGTCCGATATCAACGAGCTGTTCGGCGTCGCCCGCCAGGCGATCGACCGCGACGGGCAGGTCGTGCTCCACGCGCACCCGGCGCTCTACACCATCGACCGCGCGCAGGGCGTGCAGCAGCCGATTGGCCTGTTCGCCGACCGCCTGGGCGTCGACATCCACGTGATCGCGGCCGATCCGGCGCCGCTCAGGAACATCGACACGGTGATCCGCTCCGCGCATCTCGGCGTCAAGGCGATCGTCGCTTCGCCGGTCGCCGCGGCGCTCGCCTGCCTTAGCGAGGAAGAGCGCGAGCTCGGCGTCGCCCTGGTCGAGCTCGGCGCCGACGTGACCAACGTCTCGGTGCATTTCGGCGGCATGCTGCTAGGCCTGCGCTCGATCGCGCTCGGCGCGCGCGACATCACCAACGACATCGCCGCCGCCTTTGCCGTGCAGCGCCGCGACGCCGAGCGGCTGAAGTGCTTCTACGGCTCGGCGATGACGTCCCCGCGCGACAATCACGAGATGATCGAGGCGAGCCAGATGGGCGCCGACGCCGGCGCCGAGCCGATGAAGATCACCCGCGCCCAGCTGATGATGGTCATCCGTCAGCGGGTCGAGGAGCTGACTAATGAGGTCGACGCGGCGCTCAAGGGGCTCGGCTTCACCGGGCCGGTCGGTCGCCAGGTCGTGCTGACCGGCGGCGGCGCCGAGCTCAAGAACATCGCCGATTACATGCAGGGCGTGCTCGGCCGCGCGGTGCGGGTCGGCCGCCCGAAGCAGATCACGGGGCTGCCCGACGCGCACAGCGGGCCGGCCTTCTCGACCCTCGTCGGCCTCGCGCTGCTCGCCGCGTCGGGCACCGGCGACATTCGCGACATCGCGCTCGGCACGCTGACCCAGCGCAAGCCGGCGAAGGGCATGGTCGGCCGCCTGATCGCGGCGATCAAGGGCGGCTACTGACGACCGCGGCCTCCAGGCGCTCGGCCTTGCTCGTGCTGCTGCTCGGCATCGCCGTGTTCTTCAACTATGTCGACCGCGGCGCGATCGGCATCGCGGCGCCGCTGATGACCGCGGAGCTCGGCCTCGATCCCAAAGCGTTCGGGCTCGTCATCTCGGCCTTCTTCTGGGTCTATGCGCCGGTCCAGCTGTTCGTCGGCTGGCTGGTTGATCGTTTCAACGTCTACCGGCTGATGGCGGCCGGCGTGCTGCTGTGGGCGGCGAGCACGCTGGCGATGGGCCTGGCCGGCGGCTTCGTCTCGCTGCTCGTTCTTCGCGTGCTGCTCGGCATGGGCGAGACGATCGCCTTCCCCGGCGCTTCGAAGATCATCACCCGCCACGTCCCCGATCGCCACCGCGGCATGGCCAATGCCGCGCTCGCGCTCGGGATCGCGCTCGGGCCGGCGGCGGGAACGCTCGCCGGAGGGCTGATCCTCGGGTCGTTCGGCTGGCGCGCGATCTTTATCGCCTTCGGCCTGGTCACCTTGCTGTGGCTGATTCCGTGGCGGCTGATCGAAGTGGATCACAGCGGTCGCTCCCAAGCTCCGGAACGCCGTGTCCCAATCCGCGTGCTGATCCGCAAATGGCCGCTGTGGTCGATGTCGATCGCCCATGTCGCCAGTAATTATGTGTTCTATTTCCTGCTCGGCTGGCTGCCCTTGTTCCTGACGCGCTCGCGCGGCTTGTCGATCGCGGAAATGACCGCGCTGGCGACGCTCGGCTACGCGGTTCAGGCGGTCGCTGCGCTGGGCTTCGGCTATTGGTCCGACCGCTGGACCACGTCGGGACGGCCGGAGGCGCGCGTCAGACGGGCGATGATGTTCGCCGGCCAGCTGCTCGCCGCCGCCGCGGTCCTCGGGCTCGCCTTCGCCGATACCAGGGCCGAGCTCGCAATCCTGCTGTGTCTCGCCGGCGTCGCCACCGGCGCGCTGTCGCTCAACACCTATGCCGTCGCGCAAATGTTCTCAGGGCCCCGTGCCGCGGGATCGTGGGTCGGCGTGCAGAATGCGATCGGCAACCTCTCGGGGATTTTCGGGCCGATCGCGACCGGCGTCATCGTCCAGAATATGGGCTACACGACCGCTTTCGTCGTGACCGCCGCGATCGCCGCGTTCGGCGCTTTGTGGTGGATTATCGGCGTCCCCCGAATCCGCGAGCTCGCCTTCGACTGAGCGGCCTTTTGCGCCGGCGATTATCTTACCGGATATGGTAAACGGGCCGGCAACATTACCGGCTTACGCCATGCCGCGATCTGCGCAGGCCGAAGCGGTTGAGCGCCCGTTCGTTGCGCCTGCGGATCGTGATACGCAGCGGCAGTGTCCGAGAGCTACCGAATCTACCGTCTCGACCGCGCCCGGCTGGTCGTCGACGTCGAGTGGGTCTCGGCCGCGAACGACGAAGAAGCGCTCGCCGCGGCCCAGGCGATGACGACGATGGGCCTGCGCGAAATATGGCTCGGGCGCCGCCTCGTCGGCACGATCGATGCGACCGCGGCCGACGAGGAACCGTCGGCGGCGTGCTGGCTGTGATGTCGCGGTTAACCGCCTTTTGGCCGGAGCGGGGCCAAAAGTGAGTCTTTCACGTCACTTTTTCCCCAGTTTCGTCGTTTCTGTTAACTTTTTCGCTTGGCTTGCGACTCGCGATGATTCAAAGATTCCTCGTGAAGGCTCAACGCGTTGCTGCTTGAGGGGGGAGTGAATCCATGAGCATCGATTTCATCCGGCCGGAGGTCGACGAGCTTCGCCCGAGGATCAGCGTGATCGGCGTCGGCGGGGCCGGGGGCAACGCAATCGCCAACATGATGCGCGCCGACGTCCAGGGCGTCGACTTCGTCGTCGCCAACACCGACGCGCAGGCGCTCAACGCCAGCTCGGCCGACCGCCGCATTCAGCTCGGCCTCAAGATCACTCAGGGCTTGGGCGCCGGCTCGCGTCCCGAGATCGGCCGCGCCGCCGCCGAGGAGACGCTCGACGAGATCGTCCAGTCGCTCGAAGGCGCGCACATGTGCTTCATCGCCGCCGGCATGGGCGGCGGCACCGGCACCGGCGCCGCGCCGGTCATCGCCAAGGCCGCGCGCGACAAGGGCATTCTCACCGTCGGCGTCGTCACCAAGCCGTTCGCGTTCGAAGGCACGCGCCGCAGCCGTTCGGCCGACGCCGGCATTTCCGAGCTTCAGCAGCACGTCGACACGCTGATCGTCATTCCCAACCAGAACCTGTTCCGGCTGGCGAATTCGGAGACGACCTTCAAGGAAGCCTTCGAAATGGCCGATGAGGTGCTCCAACAGGGCGTCCGCGGGATCACCGACCTGATGGTCATGCCCGGCCTCATCAACCTCGACTTCGCCGACGTTCGTTCGGTGATGAGCGAGATGGGCAAGGCGATGATGGGCACCGGCGAGGCCGACGGCGACAATCGCGCCATCGAAGCCGCCGAGAAGGCCATCTCCAACCCGCTGCTCGACGGCGTCTCGATGAAGGGCGCCAAGGGCGTGATCATCTCGATCACCGGCGGCGAGGACATGCGCCTGATGGAGGTCGACGAGGCCGCTAGCCACATCAAGGAGCTGGTCGACCCCGACGCCAACATCATCTGGGGCTCGGCCTTCAACAACGACCTCGGCGGCAAGATCCGCGTCTCGGTCGTGGCGACCGGGATCGAGGCCGAGGTCGGCGCGCAACCGCAACCCGCCAAGGTGTTCACCTTCCCGGCCCGCGCGCCCGCCCCGGTCCAGGCGACGCCCACCGCGACGCAGCCCGACCTCGGTGCCGAAGAGGACGAGATTTCCGTCGATCTGAACGATGAGACGGACGGTGACGAGCTGTTGCTCGACGCGGACGATATCCTGACCAGCCCGGTGGGCGCTCCGCCGATCGCTCCGCCGGACGACGAGGACGCGACCGATCAGCCGACCGCGGCCGGCCCCGGCGGCACCTTGTTCGAGCGGATGTCGAACATCGCGCGCGGCGCGCCCAAGGCGCAGATCGACGAGGACGAAAGCGGCTTCAGAAGCGAGCCGATCGACATTCCGCGCTTCCTCAACCGCCAGAACAATCAGTAAGCGCGACTTCGCGAGTCCAGGGACAGTCCCTTTTGAGGGACCGTCCCTTTCGTTTACCGCCGCATCGGCACGGCTCACCGTAAAGCCTCTAGGCAGAAAGCTTCCGGCAAGATTCTCTGCCGCACCGGGGAGGACGATGCGGGGAAGCTTCACAGGTTCGTTGCGCTTTTGCGTGCTGATCGCGGCGTGCGGGCTGGTGCCGGTCGTCGCGACCGCGCCGGCCGCGGCCGCCAGCTATTCGCCTTATGCCGAGAGCGCGGCGGCGGCACTGGCGCGCTATGTCCGCACGCTGGCCGGCCATCCCAAGGATTTCAGCGCGCTGATCGGCGCCGGCCGCGCCGCGCTCGCGCTCGGCGACACTCACGCCGCCGCCGGTTTCTTTGCCCGGGCCGACGAAGTCGATCCGCGCAGCCCACTGCCGCAAGCCGGAATGGGCGCGGTCTCGGTCGCCAACGGCGAGCCCAACGCGGCGCTGCCTTATTTCGCCCGCGCGCAGCAACTTGGCGCGCCGATCGCCACTTACGGCTGCGACCGCGGCCTCGCCTACGACCTTCTGGGCCAGCAGCCCCAGGCGCAGGCCGATTATCGCGCCGCCCTCGGCAGCCCCGACGGCGACGAGGCGCGCCGCAGGCTCGCGCTCAGCCTCGCGATCAGCGGCAACAAGACGGCCGCCCTGCAGGCGCTGCAGCCGCTGCTCAACCGCGGCGACGCGGAAGCGCGGCGGGCGCAGGCCTTCGTGCTCGCGCTGACCGGCGACAGCAAGGCCGCGATGGTGGCGTTCGATGCCGCGATGCCGGGTAGCTGGTCGAAGATCTCGCCGTTCCTGCAACGCCTGCCGGCGCTGGCGTCGGCGCAAAAGGCGGCGGCGGTGAACCTCGGCATTTTTCCGGATTCCGCACCCGCTTACGCCTACGCCGCGCCGACGACGAACTACGGCCCGGCCGCGGCGTTGAGCTCGACTACCGTCAGCAGCGACCGCCTGACGGGAATCGACGAGATTTTGCGGGCGTCGAAGCCGCCCGCCGCGTCCGCCGCGCCGGCGCCACCGACCCAGATGGCCTATGCTCCTGCGGTGGCGAAGCGCGCCGCGGCGCAGCCGCAGGCCGCCGCGCCTAAGCGCCACCGATTGTGGTTGCAGCTCGCGAGCGGGCAGAACGCCGACGCGCTGTCCGGCGAATTCCGCCGTATGAAGTCGAAATACGAACGGCTGTTCGACGGCATCGACGGCTATGTGGCGAGGAGCGACGACCGCGCGCGCCTCGTGATCGGTCCGTTCCGAGGCAAGTCCGACGCGGAGATTTTCGCCGACGACCTGCACACCGTCGGCCTCGACGCCTTTAGCTGGACCAATTCCGATTCCGACAGGATTGTGCCACTCGGCACCGAATGACGCTCCCGACAGGCGTTGCCGCGGACCCGGTGAGGTCGCGCGGCCGCCGCCATCCTGAACCGGCCAGCGGTCCGCGCGGGCCGCGCGACATATTTCAGCGCGACCGCGACCGAATCATCCATTCGGTCGCGTTCCGCCGATTGCGGCACAAGACGCAGGTGTTCGTCGCTCCCGACGGCGACCATTTCCGGGTGCGCTTGACGCACAGCATCGAGGTTGCGCAGATCGGACGGACGATCGCCCGAGCGCTCGGCCTCAACGAAGATCTGACCGAGGCCTTGTGCCTCGCCCACGATCTTGGCCACCCGCCATTTGGCCATGGCGGAGAACATGCGCTCGACGCGGCGCTGACCGATGCCGGTGGGTTCGACCACAATGCGCACACCGTCCGCATCGTCACCCTCCTCGAAATGCCCTATCCCGATTTCGACGGGCTCAACCTCAGCTGGGAAGCGCTCGAAGGGCTGGCCAAGCATAATGGCCCGGTGTCGCGGCCGAGCTGGGCGATGGCCGAGGCGAGCGATGCCTGGGACCTCGAGCTATCGACCTGGCCGAGCCTGGAAGCGCAGGTCGCGGCGATTGCCGACGACATCGCCTATGACAATCATGACGTCGACGACGGCCTTCGCTCCGGCCTGATCGCGATTGACGAGCTGCTCGAGCTCGCAATCGTCAAGCGGTTGTGGGACGCGATTCCCGGGCGCCATCCGGGCATCGGCGTCGAGAAGCGGCAGCGCGCCCTGGTCCGCGACATGATCGGCGCGATGGTCGAGGATGTGCTCGCGGAAACGGCGCGACGCGCGAGCGAGGCAAACGTCGAGACGATCGACGACGTTCGCGCCGCCGGACGGCCGCTCGCCGGCTTTTCCGACGCGCTTGCCGCCGAGGAGCGCGAGCTCAAGCAATTCCTCTACCGGCGGCTGTATGAATCGCCGCCGCTCGAGAGCGTTCGCCAGGAGGCGGAGCGGGTCGTCGCCAACCTCGCCGCGACGTACCGGGCCGATCCGGAGCTGCTGCCCGAGCCGTGGCGGACCGAAGGCAGCGAGCTCGAGCGACTGCGCACCATCGGCGACTTCATTGCCGGCATGACCGACCGCTTCGCGCTTCGCCGCCACGAAGAGCTGGTCGGTCCGGTCAACCTTCCCGCCGACCGTTTCTAGGCAGGGCCCGGCGCCGCGTTAACCATTTAACCTATTGTTCTCCCGCCGCTTTTGATGGACGCTCCGTCTCCGGGGGAACGCTTCTTCGAGTCGCGACGCGCTCGGTTGCCCCGAAAAGGAGGGGGCAGTGGCGTACACTGGCGCATATGTCTTCGGCGACAGCCTGGTCGATTCCGGCAATGCCTTGAAACTTGCGAAATGGTACGGAACGCTGACGTTCAGCGATTTGCCCGAAGGCGCGCCGACCGCCGATCTAGGATATTTCGACGGGCGCTTCAGCGACGGCTACACGTTCGCCGATCTCGTCAGCAACAAGGCGATCGGGCTGGTCAGCAAGCCGGTTTTCCCGTTCGGCTTCGAAGATCCGTGGCTCGGCATCCGGCTCGATCCGTTCGCCGGCGACCCGAGCGGCCACAACCTTAATTTCGCGTACGGCGGGGCGCATATCCTCCAGCGCGACGAGGCGGTTCCGGAGCTCGACAGCCAGACCGACGCCTTTCGCGACGCGGTCGACGGCGATGCCGATCCCAATGCGCTTTATCTGATCACCTTCGGCGGCAATGACGTGCGCGACCTGGCGCCGACCGCCAGCGACCCGATGCCGCGCGACCAGGCTTATGCCGAGATGCGGGAGATTGCCGCGGAATTGCAGCACGAGCTTGGCCAGCTGATCGACGACGGCGCGCAGAACATCGTCATCACCGGGCTCGCCGACGTCGGGCTGATCCCCAAATACGACCGCGACGGCAACGGCATGCTCGACGCGACCGAGCAGATGCGGAGCGCCGCCGCGACCGAATATTCGGTCTATCTCGACACGCTGATCCGCACCGAGGTCGTGCCCGCGTTGCAGGCGCAGCTCACGGCGCGCAACATCGACCCCGACAAGATCGTCTATGTGCCGGTGATGGACCATGTGGATGGCGCGGGGAACGTCGTGGCCGGCGCGCTCAGCGCCAACCTCGCGACCCTTGCGTTGCTCAACCACGTGACGCCGCCCGCGGGCTTCAGCGGCACGCCGGCGCAATATCTCGCGAGCCAGCTGGAATCGCATTCGCTCGCCGAACGCGGCCTGGTCTTCTTCGACGGCGTCCATCCGAACGCCCAGGCCCATGCCCTGCTGGCCAGCTACATGCAGGCGGAGATCAGCGGCAGCCCATGGATCGAGACGATGCCGTACCTCGGCGCCGACGTCGATTATCATGCGGCCGGCTCGATCGCCGTCGCCGGCGAGACCGACCGGCTAGGCGTCGCGATGGCGGCGGGGACCAATTACACGTTCCAGATGCTCGGCGTCAGCACGGTCACGCCGTATGTGCTCGACCAGCTCGACGTGGCGTCGCTCGGCGGCATGGTGCTCGCCGATCCCAGCCTGCGGCTGCTGTCCTCGACCGGGACGATGCTCAAGGCGGATGACGACAGCGGCGCGGGCCTGGATTCGTTCCTTTCGTTCGACGCTGCGGCGGCGGGAACTTACACCCTTGAAGCCGGCGCCCTGGGCAGCCTCACCGGCAGCTATGTCCTCACCGCGACCGTGACCGGCGCCGCGATGCAGGTCGCCAATACCTATACGGTGAGCAACTCTTCGACACTGGTGCTCGAGGGCGCGGGCGGGCTCGGCGGAAGCGATGTCGTCAGGACCAGCGTCAGCTATGCGCTAGCCGTGGGAAGCGAGATCGAGATCCTCCAGACCACCAACGCCAGGGGCAAGACCGCGATCGCCCTGACGGGCAACGCGTTCGATCAGGCGCTCGTCGGCAACAACGGCGCCAACGTCCTCGAAGGCAAGGACGGCGCCGACAAGATGACTGGCGGAGGGGGAGCCGACCGCTTCGTGCTGAGCGACAGCGCGCTGGCCGGCGGGAGCGCCAACGTCGACGCGATCACCGATTATGGGAAAGGCGACGTCGTCGACGTCAGCCAGATCGTGGGCGTCGCCGCGGGTACCAACGTGCTTTCGGGCGGCTATCTGCGCGTGACGACGAGCGGTCTGATCCAGGCCGACGTCGATGGCGGCGGCGATGAGTGGGCCACGCTCAGCACCGTGAACGGCTCGGGCGCGGTGACGCTGCGTTATCTGTCCGGCGGGTCGGTAGCGACGGTATCGGCGAGCCGCGTCGCGGATGCTTCGGCCGCGTTCGCGGACGAGTCCGATCTTCAGATCCTCGGGGGTCACTATCACCACCACGAGCATTTGGCGCTTTGGGCCTGACTGCTGGCCTCGCTCTTCAGGCGCGCGTCCGAACGGTCAGTAGCCGTTGTTGGTTACGGCGTTGGCGTCGGCGTTGCCTGACGTGTCCGTCATATTGTTGGTCGCGTAGGTTTCGTTGGTCGCGTACGTCTCGTTGGTCGCGTTGTAATCGGTCGCGTTGGCGTAGCCGGCCTCATTGCCCGTGTAATTGGCCTCGCTCGCATTATAGTCGGCGTTGGCCGCGTTATACTCCTTGTTGTAATTGCAGGCGGCAAGGCCGATCGCCGCGACAGCGCAGGTCGTGCTCAGGATGAATCGGATCATGTCTGCCTCCTCTTGGCGCGGACCAACGATCGCGGGGGAGTGGCGTTCCGGTGATGACGCCGTGGGGCGGCTGCGCTAGAGGCGCCGCTTTCCGCCACTCCGTGGGAATGCCTTGAGCTTATACGCCAAATATGCCGCGCTCCTCGATGGAGTGCTCGACGATCTCGTTGCCGACGGCGCGCTGCCGGCGGACCTCGACCGGCGCAACGTCACGGTCGAGCCGCCGCGCGACCCCGCGCACGGCGACCTCGCGACCAATGCCGCGATGGTCCTCGCCAAGGCCGCGGGCACGAACCCGCGCGCGCTTGCGGAAGCGATCAAGCCCAGGCTCGAGGCCCTGCCGCCGGTGATTTCCGCCGAAGTCGCCGGCCCGGGCTTCATCAACCTCCGGCTCAGGCCCGACGCCTGGCGCGACGAGCTGGCGACGATCCTGCGCGAGGGCGAGGGTTACGGTCTGTCCACGATCGGCGGCAACGAGCGGGTCAACGTCGAATATGTGTCGGCCAACCCGACGGGCCCGCTGCACATGGGCCATTGCCGCGGCGCGGTGGTCGGCGACAGCCTCGCGCGGCTGCTCGAGGCGGCGGGGTTTCGAGTCACCAAGGAATATTATGTCAACGACGCCGGCGCGCAGGTCGACACGCTCGCCCGCTCGGTGCACCTGAGGTACCGCGAGGCACTCGGCGACGACATCGGCGAGATCCCCGAGGGCATGTACCCGGGCGATTATCTGAAGCCGGTCGGCACTTTGCTCGCGGCCGAGTTCGGCGACCAATATGTCGCCGCCGAGGAAGCCGAATGGCTGCCGGTGTTCCGCGACGCGGCGATCACCGCGATGCTCGACCTCATCCGCCACGACCTCGCCCTGCTCGGAATTCATCACGACAAGTTCGCCTCCGAGGGCGCGCTTCAGAAATCCGGCGCGGTCGACGAGGCGATGCATGTCCTCGACGACAAGGGCCTCGTCTATCAGGGCGCCCTCGAGCGGCCGAAGAGCATCGACCCGCACGAGGAATGGGAGCCGGTCGAGCTGACCCTGTTCCGCGCCAGCCAGTTCGGAGACGACCAGGACCGGCCGATGAAGAAATCGGACGGAAGCTGGACCTATTTCGGGTCGGACGCCGCCTATCATTGGCAGAAGGCGCAGGCCGCCGACCATCTGGTCAACATCTGGGGCGCCGACCACGCGGGGACGGTCAAGCGTGTCCAGGCGGCGGTCAGCGCGCTGACCGACGGCCGCGTCGACCTCGACGTGAAGATCATCAACATGGTCCGCCTGTTCCGCGCCGGCGAGCCGGTGAAGATGTCCAAGCGCGCCGGCGACTTCGTCACGCTTGCCGCCGTCGTCAACGAGGTCGGCAAGGACGTGGTGCGCTTCATGATGCTGACCAAGCGCGCCGACACGCCGCTCGACTTCGACTTCGCCAAGGTGGTCGAGGCGTCGAAGGACAATCCGGTGTTCTACGTCCAGTATGCGCATGCGCGGATCAGCTCGCTCAAGCGCAAGGCGGCCGAGGCGGGCGTCGATCTTTCGGCCGACGCCGATCTCGCGCTGCTCGACGACGAGGAGCTCGCGCTGGTCAGGCGCGCCGCCCAATATCCGCGCGTGGTCGAGAGCGCGGCGATGGCGCACGAGCCGCACCGCATCGCTTTCTACCTCTACGATCTCGCGGCCGAGTTCCACGCTTTGTGGAACCGTGGGAACGATGATCCCGCGCGGCGCTTCCTCGTTGAAAACAATCCACAACTTTCTCGCGCCCGGCTGGAACTCGCGCAAGCCATTGGGCAAATCATTCGCTCGGGGCTCGGCATCATGGGAGTCGAGGCGGCGGAGGAGATGCGCTGACATGACCGACAGCCGCGCGGCGGTCGGCCTGGACCGGCTGCCGTGGCTCAACGACGAACCCAGGCCGCGAGCCAAGGACGGCGCGCGCGATCTTCTCGGCTGGCTTGTGGCGGGGACCATGCTGGTCGCCGGCGTGTCCTACTGGATGGGTACGCGGGTCGGCGGCGGCGACGATCAGCCGGCCGCAACGTCTGCCGAAGTTCCGAACCCGGCGGTGACCGTCGAGGTGCCGCAGGTGCGGCCAGGTGAGGAGGCGCAGCCCGAAGTCCGCTTCGAGGCGCCGCCCGAGGTTCGTCCCGCCCCTGCGGAGGAAGTCGCGGTCGCAAGGCCGCGCGCGGAGAGCGCGCCGCCGAGGAAGCGGCCCGCGGCCGCGCCCCAGGCGAAGAGCCAGCGATCCCAGCGCGCGAAGACGGCCGCACCTGCCAGCGCCGCCGCGCCGAAAGCCGCGCCGAAATCGGGCGCCCGCAAGCTGACCTATTGGCCCGCGCGGCAAACCGAAGGGGCAAAGGGCCGCATCGTCCGCATCGGCGCATTCGGCAGTCGCCATCAGGCGAAGGTCGGCTGGCAGTATATGCGGCGATCTTATCCGGCGGTCGGCCGGCTTCCGGCGGTGGTGGTGGAATCGCGCAATTCGCGCGGGCGGACGTTCTACCGGTTCCAGATCGGAACCACGTCGCAGGCGCATTCGGAAGTGCTGTGCCAGCGGATGGAACGCATCCACCTCAGCTGCGCCGTGGTCGGCTTGCCGTGGAAGCCCCAGGGCGTCGAACGGTGACCGACCAGCGCTCATCCTATGACGAAGGCCAGTTGCCGTGGCTCCAGGCGGTCGAGGACGAGGACGAGCCGCGCGGGGTCTCCGCGCGCAAGATGCTCGCGGCGCTGCTGGTCGTCCTGGTTGCCGCGGCGCTGGTCGCGGGGACGTTCTTTTGGCTCGGCCGACGCGACGCCGACGCCAATGGCCCGCCCGAGCTGATCCGCGCCGAGGCCGGCCCGTACAAGATCAAGCCGGCGAATCCCGGCGGGCTCGACATCGCCGGAGAGAGCCAGACCGCGTTCGAGACCAGCGCCGGCGAGGACAATGACGCGCACCTCGACCTCGGCAAGCTGCCCGAGGTGCCCGCAGCCAAGCCGCCGGCCGACGAGCCCAAGCGCATCCCGCCGAACGAGACCAAGGCGCCGGTGGCCGAAGAGCCCGCCGACAAGCCGACCGGCGGCGCCGGTAGCGTGATCCAGCTCGGCGCCTTCGCCAACCGGACCCAGGCCGAGCGCGCGTGGACCGCATTGTCGACGCGCTTTTCGTCGATCGCGGCGATGAACAAGATGATCGTTCCCTTCTCCGGCGGCATCCGGCTGCGCGCCGGGGCGGCTTCCGCGGCCGAAGCGAAGCAGGCGTGCCAGACGCTCAAGGCGGCCGGCGAGAACTGCTTCGTGGCGCGATAGGCCGGCCGGTGCAGGCGGCGATTTACGGTGTCGAAGGTGTCGCGCTGACCGGCGACGAGCGCGCCTTCTTCCGCGACGCCGACCCGGCCGGCTTCATCCTGTTCAAGCGCAACTGCGAGAGCCCCGACGAAGTGTCGCGGCTGACCGGCGCGCTGCGCGAGCTCAGCGGCCGCGACGCGGTGCCCATCCTCATCGACCAGGAGGGCGGGCGGGTCGCGCGGATGCAGCCGCCGGCCTGGCCGGCATTTCCCGCCGCCGAGCGGTTCGCCTTGCTCTACGACGCCGCGCCGTCGTCGGCGATCGAGGCCGCGCGGTCCAATGCGCGCGCGATCGCGCTCACGCTCCGCGCCTGCGGGATCAACGTCAACGCGCTGCCCCTGCTCGACGTGCGCCAGGAAGGGGCGAGCGACATCATCGGCGACCGGGCGCTCGGCTCGAGCCCGATGCAGGTCGCCGCGCTCGGCCGCGCGGTGCTCGACGGCATGGCCTCGGCGGGCGTGGTCGGGATCGTCAAGCACATGCCGGGGCACGGCCGGGCGCTGGTCGACAGCCACAAGGAGCTGCCGGTCGTCACCGCCAGCGCCGAGGAGCTGGAGACCGACCTCGAACCGTTCGAGCGCCTGGCCTCGGCGCCGATGGGGATGACCGCGCACGTCGTCTACGAGGCGTGGGACGCCGAGCGGCCGGCAAGCCTGTCGCCGATCGTGATCCGCGACATCATCCGCGGGCGGATCGGGTTCGACGGCTGGCTGATGAGCGACGACCTCGGCATGGAGGCGCTGGCCGGGGATTTCGGCAGCCGCGCGGCGGGCGTGATTGCCGCCGGCTGCGACGTCGCGCTGCACTGCTCGGGCAGGATGGAGGAGATGATCGCGGTCGCGAAGGCGGTACCGGCGATGAGCGCGGAGGGCGAGGCGCGGCTCGCGCGCGCGATGGCGACCACCATGATCGACGACGACGGGCCCGATCTCGCCGAGGCCGTCGCCAAGCGCGACGCGCTGCTGGCATTGGTTTAGTCATGGATGAGGAAAGCGACTTCGACGCCCGGCCCGTTCGCCAGTCGGACGAGCTCAACCTGACCCTCGACGGCTGGGAAGGGCCGCTCGACCTGCTCCTGAACCTCGCCCGCGCGCAAAAAGTCGACCTGGCGCAAATCTCGATCCTCGACCTGGTCGAGCAATATCTGACCTACCTGGCCCAGGCACGCGCGCTGAAGCTCGAGATCGCCGCCGATTATCTCGTAATGGCGGCGTGGCTCGCTTACCTCAAATCCTGCCTGCTGCTGCCCAAGGACCCGGAGGCCGACCCGAGCCCCGAGGAAATCGCGCTGAGGCTGCAGCTCCGCCTCCAGCGGCTCGACGCGATGCGCGAGGCCGGCGCGCGGCTGCTCGGCCGCGACCGGATCGGCCGCGACGTGTTCGTGCGCGGGAGCCCGGAAGGGCTGCGGCTGGTCCGCAAGGCGGCGTGGCAGGTGCGCGATTTCGACCTGTTCGCCGCGTACGGCGCCGTCCGCGCCCGCACCCAGCCGGCGATGCACGTGGTCCATCCCCGCTCGGTGATGACGCTGGACGAGGCGATCGAGCGGGTCGCGCGGATGATCGGGACCGCGCTCGACTGGACGTTCCTCGAAAGCTTCCTGCCGACGACCCAGGACCCACAGTTCCGGCGCTCGGCGCTGGCGTCGAGCTTCCTCGCCATGCTCGAGCTTGCGCGGCGCGGCCGGCTCGAGTTCGTCCAGGAGGAAAGCTTCGGGCCGATCCGGCTCAAGGCCGCGTGATGGACGAGTTCGCGCGCGCCATCGAAGCCACGTTGTTCGCTTCGGCCGAGCCGCTCAGCGTCGAAGAAATCGTCGAGCATGTCGGCGAGGGCAATGTCGAGATCGCGCTCGGCGAGCTCGCGGCGCATTACGAGGGCCGCGGAATGGAATTGGTCGAGCGGGGCGGCCGCTGGCATTTCCAGACCGCGCCGGACCTCGCGCATCTGCTCCGCCGGACCCGCGAAGAAGCGCGGCGGCTGTCGCGCGCGGCGACCGAGACCCTGGCGATCATCGCCTATCACGAGCCGGTCAGCAGGGCCGAGATCGAGGCGATTCGCGGCGTCCAGATCTCAAAGGGCACGCTCGACGTGCTGATGGATGCCGGGTGGGTCCGCCCCGCCGGCCGCCGCGAAGGTCCCGGCCGGCCCCTGCTCTATGCGACCACGCAGGAATTCCTGACGCATTTCGGACTGGGGTCGCGGCGCGACTTGCCGGGGATCGACGACCTCAAGGCGGCGGGCCTCCTCGACCCGCTCGACGACAGCGTCATGGACTCGCTTGGCCAACTCCAACTGGAAAGCGACGAGCAGGAAGACTAGAAGCGCCGCCAAAGGAGTTTCGTGATGGGTGGTTTCAGCATCTGGCATATCCTGATCTTCGCGATCATCCTGCTGCTGTTGTTCGGCGGCAACCGCTTCTCGGCGATGATGGGCGACGTCGCCAAGGGCCTCAAAAGCTTCAAGCAGGGCATGTCCGACGAGGACGAGGACAAGCGCCGGCGCTACGAGGAGGAACGCCGCAACGAGCCGCCGCGCCAGTTGCCGCGCGACCAGGCGCGCCCGCAGGAACCGATCGACGTCACTCCGCGCCCGGCCGAGCCCGCCGCGCCGCCGCCGCCGGGGGACGACGAAGCGCGCTGAATCCCATAGGGAGCCGGCATGTTCGGCGTCGATTCCTCCGAGCTCGCGGTCGTCGCAATCCTGGCGCTGATCTTCATCGGCCCCAAGGACCTGCCCAAAGTCATGCGCACCGTTGGCTATTGGGTCGGCCGAATCCGCGGCATGGCGCGGCACTTCACCTCGGGCATCGAGAACATGATGCGCGAGGCCGAGCTCGAGGAAATGGAAAAGAAGTGGCGCGAGGAGAACGAGCGCATCATGCGCCTCCATCCGCCCGAGGCGCATTATCCGGAGCCGGGAGCGCCTGACGACATGCCGCCGCTCGCCGATCCGGAGGAAGAGCTTCCGCCCGAGAAGCGGCCGCTACCGTGAAGGACATCGACGAAACCAGGCAGCCGCTGCTCGAGCATCTGATCGAGCTCAGGCGCCGCCTGCTGTGGTGCCTGGCGACGCTGGTCGTCACCTTCTTCGTCTGCTTCGCCTTCGCCAAGGACATTTTCGCTCTGCTCGTCCAGCCTTTGCTCAAGGCGGGGCAGGGGCGCCTGATCTACACCGACATTTTCGAGGCGTTCTTCGTCGAGGTGAAGGTCGGGCTGTTCGCGGCGCTGATGGTGAGCTTCCCGGTGCTCGCGACGCAGCTGTGGCGGTTCGTCGCGCCGGGCCTCTACGTCAAGGAGAAGAAGGCGTTCCTGCCGTTCCTGCTGATGACCCCCTTGTTCTTCGCCGCCGGCGCCTGCTTCGCCTTCTTCGTGGCGATGCCCTGGGCGCTGCATTTCCTGCTGAGCTACCAGGGCAATATCGGCGGCGTCAGCCAGGAAGCGCTGCCCGGGGTCGGCAACTACCTGACCTTCTGCATGCGCTTCATCTTCGGTTTCGGCGCGGCGTTCCTGCTGCCCATCCTGCTGATGATCCTCGAGCGCGCCGGCATCGTCACCCGCGAGCAGCTCGCCAAATCGCGCCGCTATGCGATCGTCGGAGCCGCCGCCGTCGCCGCCGTGCTGACTCCGCCCGACGTGGTGTCGATGCTGATGATGCTCGTGCCGCTGTACGGGCTGTACGAATTCGCGATTCTCGCGATCCGCCTCACCCATTGGCGCGCGGCGCGCCGTGCCCGTTCAAATGCCGCTGTTCAGGAGCCCCGGACAGAAGAGGGCCCGGAAGCGCCACCGGGGGGGGGGAGGGTTGGCGGTTCCGGGCCCATTTAAACGGATAGCGAGAGCGGGGGGGCAAAAGGTCACTATCCAAACTGCACAACGCCCCTTCTTCGAGAACAGTTCCGAGGGCTCCAATTATTTTTTCGCCGCCGGCGTAATGATCCGTGAACGCTGCTAGGCTGGAGGAAACACCGGCAAATCAACACTGTAGCGCCCAAGCTTGCGTTCGAGCGTCGAGCGCAGCTGCTTGGCCAGTCCCGCGACGATTCGTTCGAACTGGACCTTGCCGGGCTGGTCCTCCTCGTCCGGGACCAGCACCGGGCTACTAATCGTCAGCCGCGCCGTCAGCTCGCTGGTTCGCCTGAGCGCGATGTCGATCGGCTCCTGCGGGCAGTCGAGCATCGCGAACTCGACGATTTCGGTGACCAGGAAGGCGACCGCGACCGCCACGTCCTGGGTCGTGTAGGCGGTGTCGATATCGAGGTCGATCGCCAGCGAACGCGCGCTTTCGGGAGCGCCGCCGCGCAGCTCGGCGGCGAGCTCCGAGAGCAGCGGCCGAAGCGAGATTCCGCGATTCTCCTCCATCTCCGCGAAATGATTGCGATGGACGATCGACAGCGCGCCGACCCTGCGCCCGATCCCGGCATAAGCGGCGCGCGCGTCCACGGTGGCCGCGCTTCGGCCGTGGATGTTGAGCAGCGAGGCGATGACCTGGAGGTTGTTCTTGACCCGGTGGTGCACCTCGCGGACCAGCCGCCGCTGCCCTTCCAGGGCGGCCGCCATTTCGCGTTCGGATTCGTCGACTCGGGCCACCGCCCGCCCGAAGGCGTCGCGCAGCTCCTGGATTTCGGTCGAAGGCCCGACCTTGGCCGGCAGGTCGAGCGATGAATCGCTCGCCGGCTGATAGCTGATCACGGCGCGCTGAAGCCGCTTGAGCGGCCGGATCAGCAGCCGCGTGACCAGCATCCAGGTGATGAGCGCGGCGGCGATCCACATCAGCACCGGAAGCAGCAGAAGCATTCGGTCGACGGTGGCGATTCGCTCCTGGCGCGTGCCGATCCTTGCGACCACCACGCCATTGCCGATCGGCCACTCGCTCAATGCGAGTCGCAAGTCGCGCACCTGCGGCGGCCCGACCACCCGCAGCTCACGCGCGCGGTCGTGCAACACGAGCGCCTGGATATTCGCGCTCGCCTGAGTCGCGGCGTTGCGGATCTCCCCGATCGGGATGATCGACGTCGCCATGCCGTCGACGACTCCGGTGCGGACCGCGATCGCATCGCTCTTCGGAGCCACGCGCACGCGGATGTCTCCGGGCGCGACGAGCGGGAGGCTGCCGGTCTCCCCGATGTCGCCGACCGCGCACATCGCCTTGCCGTCGGCGGATTCCAGCTCGAAGCTCTGCGACACGCCGGGCGCGATCGACAGCGACCGGCGCGCGCGCTCGCATGCGCGGGACGGGCCGTCCGCCAGCGCGGCATTGGCCGCGACGCGCAAAGCCAGCGCATTGCGCGCGACCAGGCTCTCGATCGCCCCGGCGGCGGCGCGCGCCTGGTCCTGGTTGCGGCCGGCGAGGGCGTTGTTGGCTTCGCGAATCCCGCTTTCGCCGATCCACACCAGCGCGAGGCCGATCGGAAGGATCGCGGCGGTCAGAATGAGGAGCAGCTTGGCCGCGGTGGGTAGCTTAGCGAAGCGCTCCGTTGCGTTCATCGCCAGCCAACCCCCGCCAACAGAGCGTCAGCTGAGCTTGCCGATGATGTCGAGGAAGTCGTCGGGGACCGGCTCGCGCAGGGTGTCGTCGTAAATCGTGCGGAGCGCGCGGCCGATATCGCCGCGGCGTCCTGTCTTCGGATGTTTGGGCGGCCTTCCGGAGCCATCATTGCCGGCTCCTCCAGTTTTGCCGCTCTTCCTGGCACTCAACCTCTCGTCCCCCTCGCGCGGGTACTCGCGCGCCTCATACAAAGCTGGCTAGCTGGCGCAACGGCTTCAGCACGATCGGCCCGCGTTGATACACATCGGGCCAGGCATGCTTGCGTCAGTGGCTTGCAGCCCGGCCTTGCGGGGAAACCAAATCGCCGGTGCTTTGTTCCAGAGGCAATTCAGATCATCGGGGGCGGTTGAATCCGGGCAACACAAGGGCCCTTGCAGGGTTGCAACAAACCGGGTGCGCCGCCATGGACGGCGCCACGTCGGTATAAGGAGACACATCGACCATGTCGCTGGGCCAGGAACTCGCTCCGCACCTGCCTTTCCTGCGCCGCTACGCGCGCGCGCTGACCGGCAGCCAAGCGCACGGCGACGCGTTCGTCCGCGCAACACTCGAGGCGATCGTCGCCAAGCCCGACGAATTCCCGCGCGACGTCGATCCGCGGCTCGGCCTGTACAAGGTGTTCCACGCGATCTGGTCGACGGCCAATATCGAGGAGGGCGAGGAGCCGGCGATCAATTCCGTCGGCCCGGAGAGCATCGCCCAGGCGCGGCTGTCGCGGATCACGCCATTGTCGCGGCAGGCGCTGCTGCTGACCTCGCTCGAGGGCTTTTCGTCGGACGATGCCGGCTATTTGATCGGTGCGAGCGCCTCGGATGTCGATTCGCTCGTCGCCGAAGCGCTCGAGGAGATCGAGCGCCAGACGCTCGCCGACGTGCTGATCATCGAGGACGAACCGATCATTGCCATGGACATCGAGACGATCGTCCGGGATCTTGGCCACAACGTCACCGGCGTCGCCGTCACGCGCGACGAGGCGGTGGCGCAGGCCCGGCAGAACCCGCCGGGACTAGTGCTTGCCGACATCCAGCTCGCCGATGATTCGAGCGGGATCGATGCGGTCAAGGACATCCTCGCCGAATTCTCGGTGCCGGTGATCTTCATCACCGCGTTCCCGGAGCGGCTGCTGACGGGAACCCGGCCCGAGCCGACCTTCCTCATCACCAAGCCGTTCCAGCGCTCGACCGTGAAGGCCGCGATCGCGCAGGCCCTGTTCTTCGACGCCGCGACCGTGCCGGCCGCCTGACGGAACAGCGGCCGGTCAGGCGCGTTGGCCTGACGAACAATGATTTCGTGACGAGAGCTCGATGGCCGATCCGCGTTCCGATTCTTCAGCCACGGAAACCACGACTGAAGCACGCGCCGGCTCAACCCCCGGCGTAACCCGCAACGTGCTGGTGATCGGGACTTTGCTGGTCGTGATATTATTCGCGATCATCGTCTTGGTTGGGCGCTCCTGAGCACCTAGCTTTCTGTCACATTTCGCTGTTCATGTTCTCGTCAACAGCCCGCGGCCATGGCCGGGGCTCGCAAAGGGTGGGGTCTAGCTTGGCAGAGGGTCGCGAACAGCAACAGCAGGCCGGCGCCGCGCCCGAGCATGTTCCGCTGTCCGATCCGGAGTTCAAGGATCAGCTCGCCTCGGTGATCCCGCATTTGCGCGCGTTCGGGCGGTCATTGTCGGGCAGCCGCGACCTCGCCGACGATCTGGTGCAGGAAACTTTGCTCAAGGCGTGGGCGGCGCGCAAGCGCTTCCAGGCCGGCACCAACATGCGCGCGTGGACCTTCATCATCCTCAGGAACCTGTTCTTGAGCCAGATGCGCCGCGCCCGCTTCAAGGGCGAATGGGACGATATTACCGCCTCAAAGATCCTGGCAGCTCCCGCCAGCCAGGACCGGCACGTCGAGCTCGGCGACATGCAGCGCGCGCTGATGCATTTGCCGCAGCCGCAGCGCGAGGCGCTGATCCTGGTCGGCGCCGGCGGCTTCGCTTACGAGGAAGCGGCCGAAATCTGCGGCTGCGCGGTCGGCACGATCAAGAGCCGCGTGGCGCGCGGCCGAGTCGCGCTCGAGCAATTGTTGTCGAGCGGCAAGCTGCCGTCCAGGCGTCAGCACAAGACCGACCCCGACAAGTCGGCGCTGCAGACGATCATGGGCGAGGTCGACGAGCTCAGTCGCGAGCACGAATGACTCGCCGCCCCAGCGGCAGGATCAATTCAGCTTGCGCAGGAGCTCGGCAAAGTCCCGGTCGCACGGCTCCGACGCCGCGGCCTCGAAGGCGCGGCGCAGCGCGGCGGTGATGCCGGCATGGGCAGGCGGAATGTCGACCCGGATGACCTGGCGGTCCATCGTATGAAATTCCGACGCCGTTACGTCCTCTCGTTTGAAATTCATTTGCAGCAAAAACGACCCAAAGGCCGGGGAAGTTTCGCTGGCGGTCGATTTGCGGCAATCAACTCGTCGCTATGACCGCCCCCGAGCCGCAGCGCGCAAGACATGACGCAATCGAGCGCGCGCGCCGCTTTTCTCCATTTCTCGGCGAGGCGCTGGAGGCGTTGCCTGAGATCGCGGCATTGTTCGCACGAGACGGCGCGGCGACCGCGATTCAGGCAGCGCTGAGCGCCACGGATGTGGAGCTTGGAGTCGCGCTTCGCCGCCAGCGGCGCGGGCTCGCGCTTGCCGTCGCGCTTGGCGATCTCGCCGGCGAGCTCACGCTTGAGGCGGCGACGGCGGCGCTCAGCGACTTCGCCGATTCGGCGATCGATCGAGCCGTCGCGAAAGCCATCGACGAACGCGTGCCCGGCGCACCGCCGCAAGGCTTCGGTGTAATTGCGCTCGGCAAGCTCGGCAGCCACGAGCTCAATTATTCGTCGGACGTCGACCTGATGTTCCTGTTCGACCCGGCGGCTCTTCCGCGGCGTGCGCGGGAGGAGCCGGGCGAGGCCGCGGTGCGCATCGGCCGAAGGGTGATCGAGCTGCTGCAGGCGCGCACGGCGGACGGCTATGTCGAGCGCGTCGACTTGCGGCTGCGGCCGTCGCCGGAAGTGACGCCGGTCGCGCTGCCGGCCGAAGCCGCGATCTCGCATTACGAATCGAGCGCTCTGCCGTGGGAGCGGGCGGCCTTCATCCGCGCGCGCGCGGCGGCCGGCGACATCGAGCTCGGGAAGCGCTTTCTCGCCGCGATCGAACCGTTCGTCTGGCGGCGTTCGCTCGACTTCGGCGTGATCGACGAGGTGCGGCAAATTTCCGCGCGCATTCGTGATCATTTCGGCAGCGCCGGCGAAGTCGGTCCCGGTTACGATCTCAAGCGCGGCCGCGGCGGAATCCGCGAGCTCGAGTTCTTCGTGCAGATCCAGCAGATGATTCACGGCGGGCGCGATCCGTCGGTCCGTTCGGCCGCGACGCTCGATGCGATTGCCGCGCTGTTTGCGGCCGGCCGGCTCGACGAAGGGACTGCCGAAGAGCTTGCCCGCGCCTACCGCCTGCTGCGCACGATCGAGCACCGCGTGCAGATGGTCGCCGATGCGCAGACTCACATGCTGCCCGCGCAAGCCGACGCGCTCGATAATGTCGCGCGCCTGCACGGCCTCGCCGACGGCGGCGAGCTGGTGGAGCTGCTGCGCCCGCACGTCGAGGCGGTCGGGCGCGAGTTCGACGGCCTTGGCGACGGCGAGAAGGATCGGCTGCCGCGCGAGCCCGAGCGACTCGCGGCGCAGTTGCGCGCGCTCGGCTTCGACGATCCGACGGTCGCTCTCAGCCGCATCGCCGAATGGCGCACCGGCAAGCCGCGGTCGCTGCGCTCCCCGGCGTCGCAGAACGCGTTCGAGGCGATGCTGCCGGGGCTGCTGCAGGCGATCGCCAGCGGCGGCGATCCGCCGCATGCCCTCAATCGCCTGAGCGACATCGTCGAGCGGCTGTCGAGCGGGGTCAACTTCTTCCGGCTGCTCGAGGCTCGCCCGGCGCTTGCGCGGCTGCTCGCGAAAATCCTTGCCCATGCTCCGGCGCTGGCCGACCAGCTTGCGCGGCGCCCGGAGCTATTCGACGGGCTGTTCGACGAAACCAGCTTCGACATGCCGCCACCGGCCGAGGAGTTCGCGGCGCTGCTGACGAAGGCGATGCGCGGGCACCCTTACGACCTCGCGCTCGACTGGGTCCGCCGGATGGTCAACGAACGGCGCTTCGCGCTCGGCGTGCAGCTGATCGACCGGCGCCGCGACCCGCTCGAGGTCGCGCTCGGCTATGCCCGGGTCGCCGAGGGCGCGCTGCAGGCCCTCGCCGGTGCCGCGGTCGCCGAGTTCGAGCAGGTGCACGGAGACTTCGGCGGCGGCGAGCTTCTCGTGCTCGGCCTCGGCCGCCTCGGCGGCCAGTCGCTGACCTACGCCTCCGATCTCGACATCATCTATCTCCACAGCGCCGAGGCGGGCACCCGATCGACCGGCGTGAAGCCGCTCGGGCCGAACGACTATTTCAACCGGCTCGCGAGCCGCGTCACCGCCGCGCTCAGCGTCCCCACCGCCGCCGGCCCGCTGTACGACGTCGATGTGCGGCTGAGGCCGCAGGGAGCCAAGGGCATGCTCGTCGTGTCGCTCGACGCCTTCGGCCAATACCAGCGCGAGGAAGCCTGGACGTGGGAGCACATGGCGCTGTGCCGCGCGCGCCCGGTGTATGGTTCGCCCGCGGTGCGCGACCGGGCCAGCCAAGTGATCGATGCGGTCCTGCGGATGCCGCGCGACGCCGCCAAGATCGCCAAGGACGCGGCGCACATGCGCGCCGAGATGAACCGCCACAAACCGCCGCACAGCGCGCTCGACGTCAAGCTCGGCCCCGGCGGGCTGGTCGACCTCGAGTTCGCCGTCCACGTCCTCCAGCTGACCCGCCATGTCGGTCTCGACCCGCACCTCGACCGCGCTCTCGAAGCGCTTGCGAAAGAAGCTTTAATCGATCGAAAAGTTATCGAATCGCAAAAGTTGCTTACACGAATGCTGGTGACGATGCGGCTGGTTGCGCCCGGCGACGTCAAGCCCACGGCCGACACCTGGCAGCTCGTCGCCGAAGCCTGCGGCGCGGCGCACTGGGACGAGCTGCTTGCCGAGCATGACGCGGCGCGGCAGTGCGTTTCCGAATTGTGGGACGGCATCAGGCAAGAGGGATGAGACGATGGACGAAGGCGACAAAGCTCCGGCGATCACGATCGAGGCCAGCGACGGAAGCAAGCTGAACCTGGCGTCGCCGGGGCAGCCGCTGGTGCTCTATTTCTACCCCAAGGACGATACGTCGGGTTGCACCCGCGAAGCGCAGGACTTCACCGCGCTGGCCGGCGACTTCGACAAAGCCGGCGTCAAGGTCGTCGGGGTGTCGCGCGACCCGATGAAGAAGCACGAACGGTTCATCGGCAAATACGACCTGAAGGTGCCGCTGGCCTCGGACGAAGATGGGCGCATCTCGGACGCGTTCGGCACCTGGGTCGAAAAGTCGATGTACGGCCGCAAATATATGGGGATGGAGCGCGCGACCTTCTTGATCGCCGTCGACGGGCGGGTGCTCAGGGCGTGGCGCAAGGTCAAAGTACCGAACCACGCTCGAGAGGTGTTGAACGCGGCGCGGGCCTAGTACCCCGGCGAAGGCCGGGGCCCAGGAGCCCGCAAGGGCTAAGCATCGCCTCCTTGACGGACTTGCGCCCGCCTGGACCCCGGCCTTCGCCGGGGAACGCTAGCCAGCCAGCGCCTTGATGATCATCTCCCAGTAGAGCACGTCGTCGTACATCGCGCGGACCGGGATGCGCTCGTCGAGGCCGTGGGCGCGCTCGTCGATCGGCGAAATGCCCCAGCTTCCGTCCATGTCGTAAACCGGCAGTCCCTGCGCGCGGAAGAAGCTGCCGTCGCTCGCGCCGGTCGACATCATCGGGAAGACGCGCATCTCGGGCCCGTGGAAGTGCTGGATCGCCGCGGTGACGGCGTCGACGACGTCCTGGCGCGGCGGCGAGGCCGGCGTCGGCACGCCGATAAAGTTGGGATCGGGCTTCACCTCGATCTTGGGCCCCGCCATCCGCTGCAGCTCGGCCTGGACGTCCTTCGGCTGGACCCCCGGGAAGATGCGGCAGTTGACCGTCGCGGTGGCGCTTTGCGGAAGCGCGTTGTCGGCGTGGCCGCCTTCCAGCATCGTCGCCACGCAGCGGGTGCGCGTCAATCCGACCTCGAGTGGATTCGCCTCGATCGCGTCGGCCGCCGCCCCGTCCTTGGGGTTGGCGAGCCAGCTGCGGATCGATTGGCCCAGCGCGCTATTGCCTTCCTGCTTCGCGCGCTCGGCGAAATAGGCGCGGGTCACGTCGTTCTGCATCGGCTGGAAGCGGTAGGTGCGCAGCTTCTCGAGCGCATCGGCGAGGTCGTAGATCGCATTGTCGGGCCGCGGGCGGCTGCTGTGGCCGCCGGGATTGTGGGCGGTGAAGAAATAGGTCTGGAAGGTTTTTTCGGCCATCGAGATGCCGCAGCCGAGCGGCCGGAACTGCCGGTCGTACGACGCGCAGCCGCCGTCGGCATTGAGCCCGAACTCGGCGTCGGTGAGGTTGCGCCACTTGGTCGAGGCGAGCGTTGCGCCCTTGCCCTGCGTCTCCTCGTCGCCGCTGTAGAAGAAGATGATGTCGCGGTCGGGCTTGAACCCTTCGCTCATCAGCTTGACCGCTGCCATGGTCGTCGCGACGTCGCCGTTCTTCATATCGCTGGTGCCGCGGCCGAGGAAATAGCCGTCCTGTTCGCGAAACACGAACGGGTCGAACTTCCAGTCCTCGCGCTTCGCCTCGACCACGTCCATGTGGCCGAGAATCAGCATCGGCTTCCTGGTCGCCTTGGGCGAGCGCCAGCGGACGATCAGCGCTTCGGTCTTGTCGCCGGCCAGCGCCTCGTAGGGCATGACGTGAATGTCGGCCTCGGGGATGCCGGCGGCGCGGAACTGGTCGGCGAGTAGCTTGACCATGTGCGGCATCTGCCCGCGGTGGTGGACCGTGGGGATTTCGATCGCCTGTTTGAAAACCGCGCGAGTCTTCGCCTGCCATGCCGGCGGCAGCTCCGTCGGCTTGGCGCGCGGATCGGTCGCGGCGATCGCCGCCGTCGCGCTCAGCGCAAGAACAAGGGCCGCAATTCCGCGCATCATGTCACTCTCCCCCGATGAATTGTCCAGTGAGGCTAAGCCGCGGTGCGCGCGCGTCAACCGGGCCCGATCGACTCGCCGTCGGCGACGTAGCGCCGCTCGCCGCTCGCCGGGTCGAACCACACCGTCACCAGCTTGCCGGTTTCCGGGTCGACGAAGCGCTCGTCGGTCGGCCGCCACCCGCCACCGCGCGGCGCCCGGACGAGGGTGCCGTAGCTGCGCTCGAGCAGCACCGTGACGAGCGCGGCGATGCCGACGATCAGCAGCGTGACGATGCCCTTGTAGAGGAACAAGCCGATCCCGCAGACGGACAGCAGGACAGCGGCCGCAAGGCCCCACCTGCGCCAGTCCGCGCTCATTCGCGCTCGATCCTGACCGCGGTGCCGTAAGCGACTACCTCGCTCATCGTCTGGCCGATCTCGCCCGAATCGAAGCGCATCATGACGACCGCATTGGCGCCCATCGCCGTCGCGTTCGTCACCAGCCGGTCGATCGCATGGCGCCGCGTCTCCTCGACCAAAGCGGTATATTCCTTGATCTCGCCGCCGCCGATCGAGCGCAGCGCCGCGGCGATGTTGCCGCCGATGCTGCGGCTTCGCACGACCACCCCGAACACCTGGCCAAGCGCCTCGACGGTGCGGTGCCCAGCGACGTTTTCCGTGGTCGTGACGATCATCGAATTCCCCCCTCGGCCGAGGGCTGAGACTAATCGCTGCCGTGGCCGAGCGCCAGATAGTCGGCGCTGCGCATTTCCTCGAGCCGGCTGACCGTGCGCTGGAACTCGAACCTGCCGTCGCCGCCGGGATAGAGGCCGGAAGGCTCGGCGTCGGCCGCGGCGAGCAGCTTGACCTTATGCTCGTAGAGCGCGTCGACCAGCGTCACGAACCGCGCCGCCTCGTTGCGCATGTCGGGACCCATGACCGGAATGCCGACGATGATGACGGTGTGATAGCGCCGCGCGATCGCGAGATAGTCCGCGGCGCCGCGCGGCTCGCCGACCAGCCGCTTGAACGAGAACACCGCGACGCCCTTGAGGCTCTTGGGCACATGCAGCGTCCGCCCGCCGCCGAGCGCGATGTCCTCCGAAGGCACTTTCGCCCGATCCTCGACCGGATAATCGGTCAGCTGAAAGAAGGCCCGGCTCAACGCCGCCGTCGCTTCCGGCCCGTTGGGCACGTGCCACACCTCGACCCCTTCGAGCCGGTCGAGGCGATAGTCGGTGGGGCCGTTGACCTCGGCCACCAGCATCCGCTGCTCGATCAGCTCGATGAACGGCACGAACAACTCGCGGTTGAGACCGTCCTTGTAGAGGTCGCACGGCGGCCGGTTCGAGGTGGTCACGACCTTCACGCCGGCCTCGACCAATTTGCCGAACAGACGCGACAGGATCATCGCGTCGGCAGGGTTAGTGACCTGCATCTCGTCGAAGCACAGCAGCCGCGCTTCCTCGCCGATCTCCTCGGCGACCGGCTCGATCGGGTCGCCGTCCTCGCTCTCGCGCACTTTCTTCAGCCGGGCATGGGTTTCGAGCATGAACTCGTGGAAGTGGACCCGCCGCTTGGGCTCGATCGCGATCTCGGCGAAGGCGAGGTCCATCAGCATCGACTTGCCGCGCCCGACCCCGCCCCACAGATAGACGCCGCTCGGGCCATCGCCGCTGGCGAACAGCCGCGCGAACAGCCCTGATTTGCCGAAGGTCGCCGCCAGCCGGT
>DASTID010000196.1:0-2944 GCA_035717905.1 Sphingomicrobium sp.
GTCCATGATGCCGGGATTGTCGCGGAACTGCTGGCGCACTTCCTCGACCACGGCGCCGCCGGCGCGACCGACAGCGGTCATGCCCATCGCGCCGAACAAATAGGGCAGCAACGCGCCAAGCAGCAGGCCGACGATCACATAGGGGTTCGACAGGCTAAACAAGGCGTCGAGATTGGTGGTGACGCCAAGCTGGGCGCCGAACTCGCGCAAGTCGGCAGTGTAGGCGCCGAACAGTACGAGCGCGGCAAGGCCGGCCGAGCCGATCGCATAGCCCTTGGTCACCGCCTTGGTCGTGTTGCCGACCGCGTCGAGTGCGTCGGTGCGGGTGCGGACGTCGTCCTCAAGGCCCGACATTTCGGCGATGCCGCCGGCATTGTCGGTAACTGGGCCGTAAGCATCGAGCGCCACGACCACGCCTGCGAGCGCCAGCATCGCCGAGGCGGCGAAGGCGATCCCGAGCGGACCGGCAAGCATGAAGCTGACGATGATTCCGACGACGATGACGATGGTCGGAAGAGCCGTCGATTCGAGGCTGACCGCGAGGCCCTGGATGATGTTGGTGCCGTGTCCGGTCTGGCTCGCCCGCGCGATCGACTGCACCGGGCGGTAGTTGGTGCCGGTATAATATTCGGTGATCCAGACGATGAGCGCGGTGACGGCGAGGCCGACGAAGCTCGCCCAGACGAGGTGCATCGCCGGGAAGCTGAGGCCGCCCGCCGCCGTGATCGTCTGATCAAGATCGCCGCCGAGCGAGAAATAGGCCGCGCCGTAAATCGCCGGGACGGCAAGCAGGGTCGCGGTCCAGAAGCCCTTGTAGAGCGCGCCCATGATCGACCCGCCCTTGCCGAGCCGGACCATGTAGGTGCCGATGATCGAGGTGATGATGCACACGCCGCCGATCAGCAGCGGGAGAATCATCAGCGGCATCAGCAGCGGAGAAGCGCCGAGCGCGAGCGCGACCGACACCATCGTGATCCCGACGGTCACGACATAGGTCTCGAACAGATCGGCGGCCATGCCCGCGCAGTCGCCGACATTGTCGCCGACGTTATCGGCGATCACCGCCGGGTTGCGGGGATCGTCCTCGGGAATTCCAGCCTCGACCTTGCCGACGAGGTCGGCGCCGACATCCGCCGCCTTGGTGAAAATGCCGCCGCCGAGACGCGCGAAGATCGAGACCAGCGAGGCGCCGAGCGCGAGCGCGGTCAGCGCGGTGACTACCGCCCGGTCGTTGGGCGCATAGCCGCCGGGTCCGGTCAGGTACCAGAACAGCACAGCGATCGCGAGCAGCGCGAGACCCGCGACGAGGAGGCCGGTGACGGCTCCGGCGCGGAACGCAGTGGTGAGGCCGCTCTGCAGGCTCTTGCGCGCGGCTTCGGCGGTGCGGACGTTCGCCCGGACCGAAATGTTCATGCCGATGAAGCCGGCCGCGCCCGACAGGATCGCTCCGATCAGGAATGCGACAGCGGACAGAACCCCAAGAAAAATGCCGACGATGATCGCGACGATGATGCCGACGATGGCGATGGTCGTGTACTGGCGGCGAAGATAGGCGCCGGCGCCTTCCTGGATCGCGGCCGATACCTCGATCATGCGCTGGTTGCCGGCCGACATGGCGAGCACCTGGCGGCTGGTGACGATGCCGTACAGCACCGCGATCACGCCGCAGGCAATGGCGATATAAAGCAGGTTCATGGGTTAGTTTTTCCCCGTTCTTCAGGCGAGCAGGCGCGCCCGCAAGAACGGCGGCGGCCCTTAAAATCGGGCGGTCTTTAGGGGGCGTTCGCGCGGCTTGCAACCGCGCGCGAGCGATGGGCTCAATGGACGAGGAAAGCGGCGGCCACGCCGGACAGCAGCCCGCTAAGGCCAATCAGCCATTGGCGGAGCGGGAAACCCGCGATGCTCGTCGACCGAATGCTCAAATCCAAGCCTTTCCGGCAGTCCGACCGGCTTGCCGCCGCTGCTGAGCGATATGCCCGGCTCACCCGCGGCTAGACTCCCGATCGCGCTGATCCTCGTCCCTGCTGGTAAAGAAAGCGTTGACGGATCGAGATCGGGCGGAAGCGCCGCAAGGAGCGCGTAATCGTCGCCGCCCGTCGCCGCGAACAGCCGCGCGCCCAGGCCATTGCCGCGCTCGGCGACGAAGGTATTCGACAGCAGCAGGGTGTCGAGCTCGATCGCGGCGGTGAGGCCGCTCGCTTCCGCCATGCGCTTGGCATCGAGCAACAGGCCGTCGGACACGTCCATCATTGCCCGGGCGTACGGCGCGAGCGCGGCGCCTGCCCCGAGTTGGGGGACCGGCCGCCGGTAGATTTCGATCAGCGGGCCGACCGCGCGGCGGTCATGCTCCAACTGGGCCAGACCCGCCGCAGCATCGCCCACGGTTCCGACCAGCCACAGCCGGTCGCCCGCTTTTCCGCCCGAGCGGCCAGGGACATGCGGGCCGGCGCGGCCAATGGCAGTCATCCCGAGCACGCGTGGAGCGCCGGGTGCGAGCCCGATCGTGTCGCCGCCGATCAAGGGCAGCGAATAGCTTTCGCAGGCTGCTTCGATTCCCGTCAGGAAATCCTCTTCCCAAACCCCGGGTCCAGTGACGGTCATCGAAAGAAGCGCGCCCGCCGGGCTGGCTCCCTTGCCGGCCAGGTCGGACAAGTTCACCGCGACGAGCTTCCAGCCGACGCTCGCCGGCGGGTCGTCGAAGCGAAAGTGCACGCCTTCGGCGATGCTGTCGTGGGTGATGACCATACCGTCCAGCACCGCGACGTCATCGAGCAGGCCGCGCGCTTCGGGCGCCGTCGCGAAGCGGCGGAGACGGTCGATGATCTCGCTCTCGCGCATCCTCAGACGCGCGCCGGCCGCGCCTGCTTCGCGATTGCGTCGAGCAGGCCGTTCACGAACCCGCTTTCGCGCTTGTCGTAGAAGGCGTGGGCGACATCCACATATT
>DASTID010000197.1:0-4721 GCA_035717905.1 Sphingomicrobium sp.
GCGCGGATGTGGCGGCTGTTGTCGCGTCGGTCTTTAGAGTTCACCAAATCCGTTCGTCCTGAGCTCGTCGAAGGACTGTCCTTCTTCTCCGTCGCTTAGAAAGAAAAGCAGCCCTTCGACAAGCTCAGGGCGAACGGGGAAGAGCTAAGCGTCGAGTCCGCCGAAAACCCGCCGCTCGGGACCCGGCAGGCCGATCCAGTAGCCGAGCTCGGCGAGGCTTTCGATGTTCCAGACGCACAGGTCCGCGGACTTGCCGGCGGCGATGGTGCCGATCGAGTGCGCGAGGCCCAGCGCGCGGGCGGCGTTGACGGTCATCCCCGCCAGCGCTTCCTCCGGCGTCAGGCCGAACAAGGTGCACGCCATGTTCATCGCCAGCGTCGGCGACAGCATCGGCGACGTGCCGGGGTTGCAATCGGTGGCAACGGCGATCGGCACCTTGTGCTTGCGCAGCAAAGCGACGGGCGGCTTCCTCTCTTCCTGAAGCGCGTAGAAGGCGCCGGGCAACAGCACCGCGACGGTGCCGGCGGCGGCCATTGCCCTGGCGCCGGCGTCGTCGAGATGCTCGAGATGGTCGGCCGACAGCGCCTTGTAGCGCGCGGCCAGCGCGGCGCCCTTCTGGTTGGACAATTGCTCGGCGTGGAGGCGGACCGGAAGGCCGTGGTGCGCGGCGGCCTTGAACAATCGCTCGACCTCCTGCGGCGTGAACGCGATGGTCTCGCAGAACGCGTCGACGCTGGCCGCGATGCCCTGCTTCGCCGCCTCGGGGATCAGCCGGTCGACGATCTCGCTCACATAATGGGCGCGGCGGTCGCGCTCGCCGGGCGGGAGCGCGTGGAGCGCGAGCAGCGTCGGCACGATCCGCACCGCCTCGCCCTGCCCAAGCGCGCCGATGATCCGCAGAAGCCTGAGCTCGCTCTTCGTATCGAGTCCATAACCCGTCTTGATTTCGATCGTCGTGCAGCCGCCGGCCATCAGCGCGTGGAGACGGCGACGGCTCTGATCGAGCAGCTCATCGTCAGACGCCGCGGCGGTCTTCGCTACGGTCGACGCGATGCCGCCGCCGGCCCTGGCGATCTCCTCGTAGCTCGCGCCGGCGCGGCGCATCGCATGCTCGTCGGCGCGCGTGCCGCCGAACACCAGGTGCGTATGGCAGTCGATCAGCCCCGGAGTCACCCACGCGCCGTCGAGCGCGTCCACCCGTTTGGCGCGGAACCCCGCGAGCTCGGTGCGCTTCCCGACGCGCACCACCTTGCCGTCGGCGATGCCGACCGCGCCGTTCTCGACGATGCCGAGGCCGCCGCCCTCGAAGGTCGCGATGTTGCAGTCGACGAGCAGCCGGTCCCACATGACGCGTCGCCTTAGGCGAGCCGAGTTGCTACGGTCAAAGCCATGGCGGGCTGGCCCAACCTCGGCGATCTCCTCGTCTCGCGCGACGAGCCGGCGCCGGTCGGCCTGGTCGGCGCGCCGCTCGCCGCCGGGTCGGTGACGCCCGGGCGGTGCGACCTCGCCCCCGCGGTGTTGCGCCAGACGCTGCGGCGGATCGGCCGCTACGACGTCGAAACCGGGCGCGAGCTCCAGACGCGCATGGCCGACCGCGGCGACGCCGATCTGGCCGGCCTGACGATCGAGCAGGCCAGCCCACGCATCCGCGATGCCGTCGCCGAGAGCGCCGAAGCGCATGCGCTGACCCTGCTCGCCGGCGGCAACAATGCGGTCACCCGGCCGGCGGTGCTCGGTTTGCACGCGCCGCTGGAAAAGGTCGGCCTGATCACGCTCGACGCCCATTTCGACATGCGCGACCTCGACCAGGGCCTGAGCAACGGCAACCCGGTGCGCGCGCTGATCGACGATGGGCTGCCGGGCGCGAACATCGCCCAGGTCGGGCTCGCCAGCTTCGCCAATTCGAAGGCGATGCACGAGGATGCGGTCGCAGCCGGCAACCTGGTCGTCACCATGGCCGAGGTCCGCGAGCGCGGAATCGACGCGGCGGTCGACCGCGCGCTAGCGCATGTCGCGCAGTGCGATGCCCTGGTGATCGACTGCGACATCGACGTAATCGACCGCGCGCACATGCCCGGCGCGCCGGGCGCCAGGCCGGGCGGAATGGCGGCGCACGATTTCTTCCATGCGGTGCGCAAGCTGGCGTCCGACGCCAGGGTGCGAATCATCGATCTGACCGAATGGGATCCGTCGATCGACCCGACCGACCTCAGCGCGCTGACCGCCGCGCGCTGGCTCGCCGAGTGCCTCGCCGGCTTCGAGCTGCGCTAACCGGCTGGTGAAACCCGCGCCGCAAGCTGCTGAAGAACGCACGGCCGCCATTGGTTTGACGCCTGCGCGGACGCAATCCCGAGCCAGCGCATTGCGAGCAGCCTAAGGCGACGCGGCAATCCAGCCGAGGCACTGGATTGCTTCGCTTCGCTCGCAATGACGAATTCATCCAAACAACTCCTTGAGCTCGGACGGGCGAAGCTCGGGCGCGAGCTGGTCGAACGTGCACTGCTTCGGGTCCTTGTCGGGCCGCCAGCGGAGGAAGCCGGTCCCGTGGCGGAAGCGGCGGCCGGTGACCTGGTCGTAGCGAACCTCGGCGACGAGCACGGGTTTCAGCGGCTCCCATGCCATCGAGCGCGCCGTGTTCCACCGGCTCGGGCCACCGGGCGCGCTGCCGGTGAACCCCGGCGGCTCGATCAGCGCCTCGAGCTTTTTGGTCAGCGCAGGGCGCTCCTTCGCCGGGATAGCCGAGGTGAAGCCGACGTGATTGAGCAACCCGGCATCGTCGTACAGGCCGAGCAACAGCGAGCCGACCTCCTTCTTTTTCTCGGCGTAGCGGAAGCCGCCGACCACGCAGTCGGCGGTGCGCTGCTGCTTGACCTTGATCATCGCCCGCTCGCCGGGACGGTATTCGAGGCCGCTGCGCTTGGCGATGACGCCGTCGAGCGCACCGCCACTGCGCTCGAGCCAGGCGAGCGCGGTTTCGCGGTCGGTCGTCATTGGCGAGAGACGGAGGGCGGGGGCGGGGTTGCGCTCGACGAAACATTCGAGTTTCTTGCGCCGTTCGGACAGGGGCAGGTCGAGAAGCGACTTGCCGTCGAGCGCGAGCAGGTCGAACGCCATCAGCTCGGCCGGCGTCTCCCTGGCGAGCTTGCGCACGCGGCTTTCGGCGGGATGGAGCCTGAGCTGAAGCGCGTCGAACGCCAAGGCGTCGCCGACGGGGATGATGAGCTCGCCGTCGAGCAGGAACCGCCGCGCCTTCAATCCGCCGAGCATCGCAACGACCTCGGGGAAATAGCGGCCGAGCGGCTTGCCCGACTTGGACGTCAGCGTGACCTCAGCGCCGTCGCGGCACGCAAGGCAGCGGAAGCCGTCCCATTTGGGCTCATATTGCCAGCCGTCGCCGTCGGGCAGCTCGGCGGCGAGCAGCGCTTCCATCGGCGCGAGGGGTGCAGCGGACTTTGCCACTCGCAGACAATCCCGCGCCGCTCGCAGTCGTTCCATTTGCGCGCAGGCACACCGCCGCTAGGGTGCCGCGGCAAGGGGAGGGACACGCATGGCATTCGATCCGCAAGCCGCGACCGCGCATTATATCGACAGCCTGGGGCCGGAGGCGCTGCGCAAGGCGCATGACTACACCGTCGGCGGGCACTGGCTGCTGCTGTGGGGTCTGGTCGTCGCGGCGCTCGTCACCTGGCTGATCGTCCGCTCCGGGCTGCTCGACCGGATCGACCGCGCGCTGGGCGAGCGGCGCCGGCTGGCGCGCGCGTTCGTGATCAGCGCGGTCTATTTCCTGGTCTCGGCGATCCTCACTCTGCCGTGGACGATCTATGCCGACTGGTGGCGCGAGACCCGCTACGGCCGAACCAGCCAGCCGATCGGCGACTATCTTGGGCAGATGGCGCTTTCGACCGTGCTTACCGTGCTGATCGGCGGGCTGTTCATGATGGGCGTCTATTGGTTGATCCAGCGCGCTGGAAAGCGCTGGTGGATCTGGTCGGGAGCGCTGACCGCGGCCGTGCTCGCCTTCATCCTGCTGCTGGCGCCGGTCCTGATCGAGCCCTTGTTCAACAAATATGAGCCGGTTCCGCCGGGCAAGGTGCGCGACGCGGTGGCCGAAATGGCGGGCCGCGCCGGAATCCCGCCGAGCAAGATCTACATGTACAACGGCTCGCGCCAGTCGAACAATTTCACCGCCAACGCCGGCGGCATCGGCAGCACGGCGCGCGTCGCCATCTCCGACGTCGCGTTCAAGGATGCGTCGATCGACGAGGTCCGCGCGGTCACCGGCCACGAGATCGGCCATTATGTCCTGGGGCACACCTGGTGGGGCGTCGTGTTCTTTTCGCTGCTGGCGGTCCTGCTGTTCTGGTTGGCCGACCGCTTGTTTCCGCGCTTCGCGCGCGCGTTCGGAAGCACGGCCGCGATCGCCGAGCCGCGCGGCGTCCCCGTCCTGCTGTTCATGCTGTCGCTGTTCGGGCTGCTCGCCTTGCCGCTGCTCAACACCTTCAGCCGCACCCGCGAAGCGCAGGCCGACCGTTATTCACTGCGCACCGAGAACCGCCCCGACGCGCTGTCGAGCGCGCTCGTCAAGACCGCCGAATATCGCTACCCGAGGCCGAACGCGGTCGAGGAGTTCATCTTCTACGACCACCCGTCGGTCGAACGCCGCGTGCGCGCCGCGATGGAGTGGAAAGCCACGCATCCGCAGCCGCCGACGCGCTAGCGCG
>DASTID010000198.1:0-2083 GCA_035717905.1 Sphingomicrobium sp.
TAGATGAAGTTGACAACGCCCGCGACCGCGTCGGAACCGTACAGCGACGAGGCGCCGCCGGTCAGGATGTCGACCCGCTCGATGAACTGCGTCGGGATGACGTTGAGGTCGACGATCGGCGAATTGGCGAGACCGCCAACGACGCGGCGGCCGTTGATCAGGATCAGCGTGCGGTTGGAACCGAGGTCGCGAAGGTCGACCGTCGCGATGCCGGCGCCGGACGTCAGGAACGCCGAGTTGGTGGTGCTGAGAGCCGGGGTGCCGAACACGGGATTTTCGAGCAGCACTTCCTGGACGTTGATCGCGCCCGAAGTGTCGATGTCCTGCTCGCCGACGACCTGCACCGGAGCCAGCGAGACGATGTTCGGAGAAACGATGCGCGAACCCGTGACGACGATCGTCTCGGCCGCGGCCGGCTCGACGTCCTGCCGGTCCTGGGCAGCCGTATCCAGGACATTCTCCTGCTGCGCGGGAGTCTGGTCGGTCGGCGCTGCCTGCACGTTCGGATCTTGCGACGGAGGCGATGCCGGGCTGGTTGCCTGGGCGAATGCCGGGTTGGCCATGGCGACGCCCGCGAGGAGCGTCGTCGCGAGCAGATATGTCTTCGAATTCAGCATTGTTGTCCCCTTCGACGATCCGTAACAGCCACCGCGCGCGCAGAATCTGCACGTGCCCCGGCTCCACGGTTAATGGTGGCTGTATGACCAAACATTCCGGGGGAGACAATCAATGCGGGCGCGCCGGATGAAGAACGATCGGATGGTGTTGCATTTCAGGCACAGATTGAAATTTGGCCCGCGCCGTGACGCCGCGCGGCATGAAATGATTCCAGCGAGGCTTGAAATTCGGAGCCGCGCTGTCACGCTGCGCGGAATTGAATGACCCCCAGCGAGGACTGTCATGTTTTCCACGCTCATGCTCGCCGCGGCCGCTGCCACGGCAGCACCGCAGACTTCCGCCGATCAGGCGATCGGTCGCTCGCAATTGATCTCGTCGCTGCAAAGCTGCCAGAGCATGCAGGACAATGCCGCCCGGCTCGCCTGTTACGACAAGGCGGCCGGCGCGCTGATCGCGGCAAACACCCGCGGCGATGTCGCGGTCGTCGACCGCGAGCAGGTTCGCAAGGTGCGCCGATCGCTGTTCGGATTTGCGCTTCCGAGCATTCCTTTCTTCGGCAAGGAGCGCGATGCGGCGGACGAGCCGAAGGAGCTGGTGGGCAAAGTCGCGGGCTTCCGCGACATCGGCAACGGCTTCTTCCGAATCGCGCTGCAGGAGCCGGAATCGACGTGGGAATCGACCGAATCCTCGGACATCTACGGCGCGAAAACCGGTGAGACGGTGACCATCAGCCGCGGTGCCCTGGGCAGCTATTTCGTCGAGGTCGATGGGCGTTCGGCGCGCGTCCGCCGAGTCCGCTAGCGCTTAGGCTCGTCCGCCGACGCCTTGAGGCTGGCCTCGGCGTCGACATAGGCTTCCTGGCGGGCGACGCTCCAGTAGCGCAATTCGTGCAGCGGGATGGCGGCGCCGGTAACCGCGCAGACCACATGATCGCCGTCCGACAGGAGGCGGAAAGTGCCGGGCAGATAATGGACGCGCGCGGCTTTGCCGCTGCCGGTCATCAACATCGGGTCACTCCTCCGGCCGGTCGAACAGGCCGGGCTGGCCGGCGATGTAGGATGGCCGCCGCGGCCGCTCAACCCGCTTCGGCTCGCCGGGCTGGTCGCCGGTCGAAACGTCGAGCTTGCCGTCGCCGAAATGCAGCGTCAGTGCACGCGCTGCAACGGCATCGGCGCGGCGGGTCAGGGTTTCACCGCCGCGGCTGGTCACCCGCACATAGCCCTTCGACAGCGGCCTTTCGGGATGGACGAGCTCGGCCATCTTCCACGCCGCGGACAGCCGCTCGGACATTTGTTGCAGCCGCTGCTCGACGAGCTCGCGCCGAAGCCGGCCGGCGACCAGGTTCATGTCGGCGCGCGCCGCGGCGGCGCGCGCGGCGAGCGAGCGCGGCAGGCGGTCACCGAGCTCGTCGACGCGCTGCGCCATCGGGGCGAAGATCGCCGGCGGCTCGGGCCAGCGGCAGGCG
>DASTID010000199.1:0-32292 GCA_035717905.1 Sphingomicrobium sp.
CGCTCCGTAACCGGGGCGAACTAGAAGAAAGGGGCACTAAATGAACATGAGCTACCGCGGCCGTTTGCTGGCTTCGACACTTCTCGTCGGCGCATTTGCCTTCGCGACACCCGCCGTTGCGCAGGACACGCAATCTCCCGATCCGACGGCGCAACCGCCGTCCGGGCCGGTCGAGGCGCAGCCGATACCGTCGGTCTCAGCACAGGGTGAGCCGGTCTCCGGTCCGCAGGAAATCATCGTCACCGGCTCGCGCATTCCGCAGCCGAATCTCGAGTCGGCTGCACCGGTCACGGTGGTCTCCGACCAGGACGTGAAGCTCTCCGGCGCAACCAGGATTGAGGACGTGCTCAACCAGCTGCCGTCGGCTGCGGCGACTCAGAACTCCGGCCTCGCCAACAGCGCGACCGGCACGGCCGAAATCGACCTTCGTTACCTAGGCGCCAAGCGCAGCGTCACGCTGGTCAACGGTCGCCGCCTGGTTCCGGGTGACCCGAATGGCATCACCCAGGCCGCGGACATCAACATCATCCCCGCTTCCATCGTAAAGCGGGTCGAAGTTCTGACCGGCGGCGCTTCGTCGGTTTACGGCGCCGACGCGGTCGCGGGCGTCGTCAACTTCATCATCGACACCGACTTCAACGGCATCCGCCTCGACGGCAATTGGAGCCAGTTCCAGCACACGCAGGATAATCCGAGCGTCGGCAACGGCTTCAGCATGAACGACATCCTGAATGCCAAGAACTTCCCGATCCCGGGCGACAAATGGGATGGGCAGGCGATCGATGCCACGGTGACGATCGGCTCCGGGTTCGACGATGGCCGCGGCCACGCAATGGCCTATTTCGGCTACCGCAAGGTCAAGCCGGTTCTGGGCGCCGCCCGCGATTACAGCGCGTGCACCATCACGAACAGCAACGGCAGCGGCAATCCGCAGTGCGGCGGCTCGGCGACCGCATTCCCGGGCAATATCTTCCTGTTCACGACGCTCGATGCGACGACGTCGACCACCGCGGCGTTGGGGCCTGGAACGCTCACGCTCGGCGCCGGTCCGAACATCTTCAACTACGGGCCTCTCAACCACTTCCAGCGCCCGGATGAGCGCTATGTCGCGGGCGCGTTCGCCGATTATGAGATTTCTCCGGCGATCCAGCCTTATCTCGAGTTCATGTTCATGGACGATCGCACGTTGGCGCAGATCGCGCCGTCGGGCGACTTCTTCAACACGACGTCGTTCAACTGCGACAACCCGCTGATGAGCGACGAGCAGCGGGCCATCATTTGCGCCGACCCGAACCAGGTCGTCGGCTTCGTCGGGAACTTCCCGGTCGCGGCGGGCGCGCCTTACAACGACCTTGGAGTCGGCGGCGTGCCGCTGCTGACGCCGATCGACTTTATCGCCCCCGAGGGACCGACCGGAGCGACGTTCCGGCGCGGCTTCGGCTTTCTCGCCCGCCGCAACGTCGAGGGCGGAAACCGCATCGCCGATCTCAAGCATACCACGTATCGTGGAGTGGTCGGCACGCGCGGCGACATCAGCAACGTCTGGTCCTACGACGCTTCCGTTCAGTACGGCCATGTCAATTACGAGCAGGTCTACCAGAACGAATTCTCGCAAGCCCGGCTCGTCCGCGCGCTCAACGTGGTCGCGGATCCGCGGCCCGGCGACACCTTCGGCCAGCCCGTGTGCCGCGCGGTCCTGACCGGCGAAGACCCGAACTGCGTTCCCTATGACGTGTTCGGAGTGAATGGTCCCTCGCCGGAGTCGATCAACTATCTGAACGTTTCCGGTCTCATCACCGGCCAGACGTCGGAGAACATCGCGCACTTCGACGTCACCGGGGCGCTCGGCGAGATGGGCTTCCGGACTCCGTGGGCAGAAGACGGTGTCGGCGTGAACGCCGGCGTCGAGTATCGCCGGGAGGCGCTGCAGCTCAATCCCGATGCCCTGTTCCAGGCCGGCGACCTCACCGGCCAGGGCGCTCCGACGCTTCCGGTGGATGGGTTCTTCCGGGTTTGGGAGGCCTTCGCCGAGACTCAGATCCCGATCGTGCAACACTCGTTCATCGACGAATTCACGATCGGCGCCGGCTACCGCAAGTCATGGTACACGACTCACGACAAGCAGACGGGCTTCGGTCGGAAGTACGACACCGACACATACAAGATCTCGGCCGAGCTCGCGCCAATTCGTGACGTCCGTTTCCGCGCTTCTTACAACCGGGCGGTCCGCGCGCCGAACGTCGCCGAGCTGTTCGCTCCGCAATTCGTCGGGCTGGACGGCTCCAAGGATCCATGCGCCGGACACACGATCCAGGCCGACGAGTTCGGCTGCATCTATTCGGGGCTGGACGCGGGGACCGGCACGCCGGGCAACCCGGCGGGCCAATATAATGGCTTCCTCGGCGGTGTGCCGACGCTGGATCCTGAGACGGCCAAGACGTTCACGGTGGGCGCGGTGCTTCAGCCTCGCTTCATGCCGAGGTTCGCGCTGACGCTCGATTATTGGAACATCAAGCTGAAGGACGCGATCCAGGGCTACGGCGCCGACGCAATCATCACGGCCTGCGTCAACCAATCGACGGCGACCTTCGAATCACCCGCCTGCGCGCTGATTCAGCGTAACGCGGCTGGCTCGATCTGGCTTACTTCCGACGGGTTCGTCGTCGATGTCCCCAACAATAACGGCGCGATCAAGACCGACGGTTGGGACATCGGCAGCTCCTACAGCCGCCGGCTCGGTGGCCTCGGGAACTTCTCGTTCGGCTTCAACGGCACGTACCTTCACAAGTACAAAGTCGATAACGGCCTGACTGCCGCGTACGATTGCGCCGGATTGTTCGGCCCGGTCTGCAGTGGCGCGGCGATTGCAAGCGCTTCTCCGATGCCGCGGTGGCGGCACAAGGCGCGTACGACGCTTGACCTGCCATTCGGTCTGGGGGTTTCGCTCCAATGGCGCATGGTCGGCAAGGTCGATGCGGAAACGCTGGAGGACAACGAAACCCTGGCGGGCGAGTTCAATTTCGAGCCGACGCTTCACGTCCCTGCACAGCATTATTTCGACCTGGCGGCGACCTATACGCTGCTGGATCGGGTCAATCTGCGCGCCGGCGTGAACAACATTCTCGACAACGACCCGCCGCGGATCACGACCGGCGGCTCGATCCGGGAAGGCTCGAACCTGTGCCCGACCGCGTCGTGCAGCAACAACACCTACCCCGGCACCTGGGACCCGCTCGGCAGGCTGTTCTGGGTCGGCGCGACGATCAACTTCACGCCGTCGAGGGCGCTGCCTCCGCCTCCGCCGCCTCCGCCTCCTCCGCCGCCGCCGCCGCCGGCTGCACCGGCGACGATCACCTGCCCCGACGGGCTCGTGATCCTGGCGAACCAGCAGTGCCCGGCGCTGCCGCCGCCGCCTCCGCCGCCGGAGCCGGCTCCGGAACGCGGCTAAGCGGCTCGCACTTTGGTTGTAAGTTTGGAGCGGCGGGCCACCCGGCCCGCCGCTCCTTGCTTTTCGTTGCCGGCGTGGCGCCGATGAAGCTGTCAGAGTCTCGCTATTGCGCTAGAACCTTGGGATGACTGCCGTCAGCGCGCTCAACGATCAGACCGCTTCCGCCATCCGAAACGCGATGGTCGCCGTCCGTTCGGGGCGCATCCGCGAGGCGATCGCAATCGGCGAAGCGGCATTGGCTGCGGGCGGCGACGGGGCCGCGCTGAACGCGCTGCTCGGAACGCTCAAGTGCCGCGCAGGCGACCTTGAAGCGGGGGTCGGCCATCTTTCCGCCGCCCACGAGGATCGGCCGGCCGATCTCGTGATCGTCAATAATCTCGTGATCGCCCTTTCTCAGCTTGGCCGCGATCGCGAAGCGCTCGACCTGATTACTGACGAACTCGCTCGGACCGACCCCAGTCTGCATTTGCTCCGAACCCGTGCCTTCCTTGCGCAGCAGCTCGACGAATTCGACACGGCGGTTGAAGTCTACGAGCAGGTTGTCGAAGCGGCGCCGGACGACTGGGAGAGCTGGAACAACCTCGGCAACGCGCGGCGGGCGCTCGACGACCATGAAGGTGCGGTCCAAGCCCTCCGGCGATCGGTCGAGATCAACCCCCATGCCGCGCCTTCGCGCTTCAATTATGCGACTGCGCTGGAATATTCTGGGGCGTCGGCGGAAGCCGAACGAGAGCTTCGGCAAATGGCCGCGGACTTCCCGAGCGACGAAAAGCCCATGCGCGAGCTGTTCGTGCTGTTGAAGCGGCAAGGCCGCGACGAAGAAGCGCTCGAAGCGATGGAAGAGGCGGTTCGGCGCGCGCCGGACGACCTGGAGCTCGTGCTCGGCCTCGCCAGCGACCGCCTGACGAGCCATCTGCATGCCGCGGCGGAGGAATCGTATCGGCGCGCCATCGCGATCGACCCGGGAAACACGCTCGGTTATTTGGGGGTCGCGACTGTGTTCGACCAGATGAACCGGACGGACGATTTGTCGGCGCTCGTCGAGGAAGCGGAGTTAGCCAATGTCGCGCCGGCGGGCTTGAGCTTCGTCAGGGCGTTCGATCACCGGCGGGCCAAGCGCTACGCCGAGGGCCTGGAACAACTGAGCCGCGTGCCGGACGAGCTCGAGACGGCGCGGCGGCAACAGCTGCTCGGCCAATTGCTCGAAGGCGTCGGCGATTTCGACGCAGCATTCGCCGCATTCGATAGGATGAATGCCATCTCGGCCGACGATCCGTCCGAGCCCGACCAGCGCGCGAGGCGCTATCGTGAGCAGGTCCGGCGCCACTGCGCATTGCTTACCGCCAAGTGGGTGAAGTCGTGGAAGCCGGCGAAAGTTGACGACCGGCCTTCTCCCGTTTTTCTGGTTGGCTTTCCGCGATCCGGGACGACCCTTCTCGACACGATCCTGATGAGCCATCCAGGCACCGAGGTGCTCGAGGAAGAGCCGGCGCTGCTGCGCGCCACTGAGGCACTCGGCGGATTCGAAGCGATCCCGACCGCGACCGCGGACCAGATCAAGACTGCTCGAGATGTTTATTTCGAGTGGGTTGGCGGGAAAACGCCTCTCGCACCGGGAAAATTGCTCATCGACAAGAATCCGCTGTCGATGAACGCGGTTCCGATGATCCGCCGTCTATTCCCCGACGCCAGGATCATTCTCGCATTGCGCCACCCCTGTGACGTGGTGCTTTCCTGCTACATCACCAATTTCAAGCCGAACAACGCGATGGCGAGCTTCCTTTGGCTCGACACCGCCGCTGAGCTTTATGACCTGAGCTTCAGTTATCTCGAAAAGGTCCGCGGCCTGCTCAAGCCCGCGGTCCACACCATCGTCTATGAGAATATCGTCGCCGACCGCGACCGCGAGCTCCGGCCGCTGTTCGATTTTCTCGGTCTCGAGTGGGACGAGCGCGTGCTCGACCATCAATCCACCGCGAAGAAGCGGGGGCATATCAAGACCGCCAGCTACGCGCAGGTCGTCGAGCCGATCTACAAGAGCTCGGCGGGGCGCTGGGAGAATTACCGGAAGTATCTCGAGCCGGTCCTGCCGGTGCTCGAGCCATGGGTCCTGAAGTTCGGGTACGGGCTCTGAGCCGATGGCCAGCGCCAACCCTACTTCCGAAGCAGACCGGGCGATGGCGGCCGGCGACCTTGCAACGGCCGCCAGGCTGCTCGAGCAAGCGTGCGAGGCTCAGCCCGATGACGCGTCGTTGTGGATCCGTCTCGCCGCGGTGCATCGCGGCAGCGGCAATGCCGAGGCCGCGCTCGGAGCGGCGGAAAGCGCGCTCGCCGCGGCGCCGCTGGACTTTACCGCGCTGGTGATGCGCGCGAGCCTGCTGGAGCGGCTAAATCGGCCCAATGCCGCCGAAGCGTGGGGCCATGCGCTCGCGCAAAAGCCGGATGCGCCCCTGCCGCCGCAAATGGTGCAAGTCGTCGAACGCGGGGCGGCGCTGCATGGCGCGTGGCTCGATGCGCGGGAGGCTCGGCTCGAGAAGGCGGCGAAGGCGAGCGAGTCGCGCGCCAGCGGGGAAGAGCGCGCCCGGATCGAGCGGTTCCGGAGCAACAGCCTGCGCCGCACGCGACATTTCCACAGCAAGCCGACGCGGTTCCATTTTCCTGAGCTTACCGAGCGCGAATACCATCCCCGGCGACTGTTCCCGTGGCTTGAAGAGCTCGAGGCGGCCACCGAAGCCCTGACGGAGGAGCTTGAGACGGTGATGTCGGCCGAGCGCGCCGAGCTGGTGCCATACGTTCAGTATGACGAGCACATGCCGCTCGCCCAGTGGAAGGCGCTCAACCGCAACCCCGACTGGACCGCGATCCACCTGCTTCAGAACGGCGACGTGGTGGAAGCGAACGCGCGGCATTGCCCGCGCGCGATGGAGCTGATGGCGCGGATGCCGCAGCCGGCGATCCGCGGCGCCAGCCCCAACGCGATGTTTTCACTGCTCGCCCCGAACACCTCGATCCCCGCCCATGTCGGCGTCAGCAATGTCCGGCTCGTCTGCCATCTGCCGCTCGTCGTGCCCGAGGGCTGCTGGTTCCGCGTCGGCGCGGAGACGCGTCACTGGAAGCGCGGCGAAGCCTTCGTGTTCGACGACACGATCGAGCACGAGGCGCTCAACCCCAGCGACCAGCTGCGGGTCGTCTTCATCTTCGACGTCTGGAACCCGGAGCTGACCCAGATCGAGCGCGAGGCGGTCGCCGCGATGATCGGGACCGAGGCGGAGCCGGCGACCGCGTGAGCTTCGAGACGATGCTCGCTGCCGCATCGGCGCGACCTGCCGATCGCCAACTGCTCGCCGAGCTCGCGAAAGAATCGCTCGAAGCGGGCAAGGAGGAGCGGGCGCTGCCATTGCTTGCGCGCGCGACCGGGGACCAGGCCGATGCTCGCCTGTGGCAATGGAAGGGACTGCTCGAGCGCGCGCTCGACATGCATGAAGCGGCGCTGGTTTCGTTCGGGGAAGCGGCGCGGCTTGCACCTGGCGACCCGAGCATCGCCCACGGATATGCGCGAGTCGCGCTCGAGGCGGGGGTCGACGCCGAAGCGCTCTATGAACATGCGCTGCGGCTCGCTCCCCGCGACGGCCAGCTCGTAGTTGGGCTCGCCGCCGCACGGCTCGGCGCCGGCCACGGCGAGAAAGCGGTAAGCGAGCTCGAATCGATCCTTGATCGCTCGCCGCTGTGGATCGAGGGGCATATGCAGCTCGCGCAGTTGCGGGCAATGCTCGGCCGCAAAGACGAAGCAGGGAAATCGATCCGCCGGGCGCTCGCGCGATATCCGCGCGACGCGGGCCTGTGGCAGGGCCTGCTCGACCTCGCGCTCAAGCAAGAGGATTATGCCGCGTTAGAGCCGCTGGTGGCGGAGGCGAGACAATCAGCAGCGCAGATGATCGCCGGCTATGCGTTCATCGCGGCGTCCGAGCTCGGGCGATCCGACGCCGAAGTGCTCCACGATGTGGCAACCCGGAGCGGCGCGGACCTGCCGGTCTGGCGGGTACGGCAACTCATTCGCTCCGGGCGGCTCGACGAGGCAGGCGAGCTCATCGACCGGGAGATCGAGGCCGGGCGCGGCGACAGCATCTGGCCCTATGCGGCGATCGCCTGGCGTTCGCTCGGCGATGCACGCTCGGAATGGCTCGAGCGCGGCAACGCTGCGATTTCCGTGACGCCGCTGCTGACGCCGCCCGAATGTTCCGAGCTGGCCACGTCGCTGAGGGCCTTGCACGTCGCCCGTGGCGAATATCTCGACCAGTCGGTGCGCGGTGGGACGCAGACCGACGGGCCCCTGCTGAGCCGGATCGACCCGGTCATTCGATATCTGCGCGAGAAGATCGTCGCCGCGGTTGAGACTTATGCTTCACGGCTGCCGGCGATCGACTCTGCACATCCGACGCTCAGGCACCCCCGCGACCGCCGCGTTCGGTTTGCCGGAAGCTGGTCGGTGCGGCTGAAGGGGCGCGGGTTCCACGCCGCCCACGTCCATCCGCAGGGGTGGATCAGTTCGGCGCTCTATGTTGCGTTGCCCGACACGACGCGGGATGCGCCTCATGCGGGGTGGCTGGCGCTCGGCGGAGCGCCGGACGATCTCGGCATCGACCTGCCGCCGATCAGCCATGTCGAGCCCAAGCTTGGCCAGCTGATACTGTTTCCTTCGTGGATGTGGCACCGGACCGCGCCCTACGAAGCAGGCGAGCGCCTGACCGTCGCCTTCGATGTCGCGCCGCCGGTAGGCGGTCCGTCGAATTGACCTTGGTCGAGAAACCGGAAGGCGCGATAATATGCCCCTGTTGGGAGAAGATCGATGGCCATCGTCAATCGAATCCTGTTGGCGAGCGCATTTGCCGCCGTCACACCCGCGCTGGCTCAGCCGAGTCCGGCGCCCGCCTCCCGACCAGCGTCCAATTCGTCCGGGAACAAGGCCGAGCGCGTAATTTGCGAGAAGCAGCAGCTCATTGGAAGTCGCTTGACCAAAAAGCGGGTTTGCAAAACGCAGGCCGAATGGGACCGTGATCGGCTGAGCGCGCAGCAGGACGTCGACCGGCTGCAGCGGCCCAGCACGATGAACGGCAACGAATAGCCGGTCTGGCGTTCACATGTTCCTAAGCCCGGATTGTTATTGGCAGGGCTGAGCCTATCTTAGACGCACGGGCGTTTTGCCCCCGCGAAAGACGAGCGATGAACGACAAAGACAAGAAGCCCGGCAACCCCTGGACCAAGAGCCTGCTCATCTGGGTCGGCATCCTGTTTGCGCTGGTGCTGTTCGTCCAGATGATCGACGGCGGCTCGCGCGCCGCGGCCGGCCAGCCGATCGCTTATTCGGAGTTCGTCCGCCAGGTCGGCGAGGGCAATGTCCGCTCGGTCACGATCGCCACCGGCGCCAGCGGCAACAGCGCGATCAGCGGCAAGCTCGACAGCGGCGAGGACTTCCGCACCGTCGCTCCGGGCGACGCCAACGTTTCCGACCGCCTGATCGAGAAGGGCGTCGCCGTTCAGGTCAAGGCCGAGGAGCAGTCGAGCATCTGGCTGTACATGCTCTACAATTCGCTGCCGTTCCTGCTGATCCTCGGAATCAGCTTCTTCGTCATGCGGCAGATGCAGAAGAACGCCGGCTCGGGCGCGATGGGCTTCGGCAAGAGCCGCGCGCGCATGCTGACCGAAAAGCAGGGCCGCGTGACCTTCTCGGACGTCGCCGGCATCGACGAGGCCCGCGAGGAGCTGCAGGAGATCGTTGAATATCTGAAGGACCCCGGCAAGTTCGCGCGGCTGGGCGGTAAGATCCCCAAGGGCGCCTTGCTGGTCGGCCCTCCGGGCACCGGCAAGACGCTTCTCGCCCGCGCCATCGCGGGTGAGGCGGGCGTGCCCTTCTTCACCATTTCCGGCTCCGATTTCGTCGAGATGTTCGTCGGCGTCGGCGCGAGCCGCGTCCGCGACATGTTCGACCAGGCCAAGAAATCGGCCCCGTGCATCGTGTTCATCGACGAGATCGACGCCGTCGGCCGCCACCGCGGCGCGGGGCTCGGAAACGGCAACGACGAGCGCGAGCAGACCTTGAACCAGCTGCTGGTCGAGATGGACGGCTTCGAGGCCAACGAGGGCATCATCATCATCGCCGCGACCAACCGGCCCGACGTGCTCGACCCCGCGCTGCTTCGCCCCGGCCGCTTCGACCGCCAGGTCGTCGTGCCGCGGCCCGACATCGACGGCCGCGAGCAAATCCTCGGCGTGCACATGAAGAAGGTGCCGCTGGCGCCCGACGTCGACCCGCGCGTGATTGCCCGCGGCACGCCGGGCTTCTCCGGCGCCGACCTCGCCAACCTCGTCAACGAGGCGGCCTTGCTCGCCGCGCGCAAGGGCAAGCGGTTGGTCGCAATGCAGGAGTTCGAGGACGCCAAGGACAAGGTGCTGATGGGCACCGAGCGCAAGTCGATGGTGATGACCGAGGACGAGAAAAGGATGACTGCCTATCACGAGGCCGGTCACGCGATCGTCGCGCTGCACGAGCCGGCGTCGGACCCGATTCACAAGGCGACGATCATTCCGCGCGGCCGGGCGCTCGGCCTGGTCATGCGTCTGCCGGAGCGCGACAGCTACAGCTATCATCGCGACAAGATGTACGCGAACCTCGCGGTCTCGATGGGCGGCCGTGTCGCCGAGGAGATGATCTTCGGCTACGACAAGGTCTCGTCGGGCGCCTCGTCCGACATTCAATATGCAACCCAGCTCGCGCGCGACATGGTGACGCGTTGGGGCATGTCCGACGCGCTCGGGCCGCTGCAATATGCGGAGCCGGATGAGGAGGTGTTCCTCGGCTATTCGGTCAACCGCCAGCGCAACATGTCGAACGAGACGGCGCAGGCGATCGACAAGGAAATCCGCAAGGTGGTCGAGGACGGCTATGGTCGCGCCAGGCACCTGCTCGAGGAAAATCGCCAGGAGCTCGAGACGCTCGCTTTGGCCTTGCTCGAATATGAGACTTTGAGCGGCGACGAGATCAAGAAGCTGCTCGCCGGCGAGACGATCGACCGCGGCGGCTTCAGCGGCCCGGCGATTCCCGCCACGGGCACGTCGATCCCGAAGGCCAAGCGGCCCAAGCCCGGCGCGATCGGCGGCCCGGCGGCTGCGGGCGTCTAGGTTTCAGGCGGCTATTCGAGGCCGCCGATCGCCACCAGAAGGCTCGAGAACAGACCGATCGCGATGAACGCGAACAGGGTCAGCGCGGCGGCGCGCCAGATTCCGCCCCAGCGGCTTACTTCGTAAGTCCCCTTGAGCTGCCGGTACATGTGGATCGGCGGAACGAGCCAGGCGAGGCTGGCGAGCCATTCGGCGACGAAGCCGACCAGCGTCGCCGAAATCAGCAGCAGCATCATGAAGCATAGCGAGTAGGTCACGAACACCGTGTGGTCGTAGAGGCGGAAGCGTCGGCTGAAGGGGAACAGCAGCCACACGAACGGCACCGAGATCGGGATCAGGGCCCAGCTGAACTTATAGGCGTTGGTCTTGATTTTGTAGAAAGTCAGCTCGGGGTTCTTGGTCGCCTTGCTGATGCCCGAGCCGATCCATCCTGGCAGCTCCTCCAGCCCGTCCAGCTGGAAGGTTTCGATCGGCGCTTTGCCGGTCTGGACCGCTTCGATCGCGGCGATCTCGCTCCGCGTGCTTTGAAGCTTCGCGTCGATCTTCGCGGTCGGCTTCCCGGCCTTGACCGCGTCCTGCCGCTGGGTCTCGAGCCTCACGACCCGACGCTGGTCGGATCTCAGCTCCTGCGCCAGGCCTTGACGCGCCTCGCTCGCGCCATTGCCGAACATGCCGCCAGTCAGCCCCATCACCGCGAACATCAGGAACACGGAGAAGAGGAACAAGGCGATCGGCGAGACGAAGCTGGCGCGCTGGCCGTCGATGTAGCGGCGGGTCAGCTCGCCCGGCCGCAAGGCGAGCAGCGGCAAGGTGCGCCAGATCTTGCCCTCGAAGTGGAGCACGCCGTGGACCAGGTCGTGGAAGAAGGCGCTGAGCGTACGGTGGACGTGCGCGTGCTGCCCGCACTGGCTGCAATAGGGCCCGGCCAGGTCCGCGCCGCAATTGAGGCAGCGCCTCTCGTGGGTGTGGCCGTCGGCGGCCTCTCCGGCTTTCGGCTCGACCGCGCGGCCGAGCACGCCCCCGGTCACCGCATCGCCGATCGCTTCGAATTCGCCCATCAATCCCCCTTGGCGGGCAGAATAGGCGGGCTTCGCCGCCCATGCTAGCTGCAGCGCATGGCCCGCATCGGTCTCCTTGGCGGATCGTTCAACCCGGCGCACCGTGGGCACCGCCGCATCAGCCTCGAAGCGATCCGCGCGCTCGGGCTCGACGAAGTGTGGTGGCTCGTCTCGCCGGGCAATCCGCTGAAGGAAGGGGCGGAGGACATGGCGCCGCTGGCGGCGCGGCTGGCCTCGGCCGAGCAGATGGCGCGCGGGGCCCGCATCCGCACCAGCGACTTCGAGGCGCGCGCGGGCACCCGTTACACCGTCGATACGGTGCGGCGCCTCAAGCAGCGCTACCCCGGAAACCGGTTCATCTGGCTTATGGGCTCGGATTCGCTGCGAAATTTTCACGAATGGCGCAATTGGCGGGGTTTGGCGCGCGAGCTTCCGATTGCGGTGATTCGCCGGCCCGGTTATGATCGCATCGCCCACGCGGCGCGCGCGACGGGCTGGCTGCGAAGGTTCGTCCATCCTTCGAGCCAGGCGAGGCACTGGACGGAGTGGAGTGCACCGGCGATCCTTTTCCTTCGCCTGCCGCCCGATCCCACCTCCGCCACCGCGATCCGCGCGCTCGATCCCCAATGGCACCGGTCAACGCATTCGTCGCCGGTGCTCCGCAGCGCGCCTCGGCGCGCCAACGTCCGTCAGGAGAGCCCTTGACCGAACCTTCCGTTGAGACCGCCGGCGAGACCGGCCGCATTCCCGTCGACGTCGAAGACCTCCACCGGCTCGTGCTTCAATCGCTCGATGACGACCAGGCGCAGGAGGTCGTTTCCATTCCCTTGAACGGCAAGTCGAACATCGCCGACCATATGGTGATCGCGTCGGGCCGCTCGACGCGGCAGGTCGCGTCGATGGCGGTCAAGCTTGCCGACAAGATCAAGGCGCAATTTGGCAAGACGCCGCGGATCGAGGGGCTTCCGGCAGCGGACTGGGTGCTGATCGACGCCGACGACGTGATCGTCCACATTTTTCGTCCCGAAGTAAGGAATTTTTACAATTTGGAACGAATGTGGGCGTTTGGCGATGACTCGAATGTCAGTGCTGCGGCACGCGGGTGAGGCACATGCGATTCATAGCGGTTCTGCTGGCGCTTCTGGCGTTCGTCGCGCAGCCCGCCGTGGCGGCCTCGTCGCCCGGTCTGCTCAGCCTCGAGCAGCAGCTTTCCGACCTCGTTTCGAACAAGTCGGCCGACGTCGGCATCGCCGCGCTTGATCTCACCAACGGCCAAAGCATCAGCATCCAGGGCAACGTCGCCTTCCCGATGGCCAGCACGGTCAAGATCGCCGTCGCCGCTCTCTATCTGGCGCAGGTCGACCACGGCCGCCGGTCGCTCGACGACACCATCCGCGGCCAGTCGGCGCGCAGCCTGATGCGGCGCATGCTGGTGCACAGCGACAATCACGCGACCGACATCCTGCTCCACGACCTCGGCGGTCCGCGGGCGCTCGACGCCTGGCTGCGCCAGAACGGCATGACCGGGCTCAGGGTCGACCGCAACATCGCCCAGCTGCTCCGCGACAAGCGCGACCTGTGGGACCATCGCGATTCGTCGACGCCGCTGGCGATGGTCGACCTGTTGCGGCGGATCTATCGCGCCGAGCTGATCAAGCCCGAAAGCCGCAATTACCTGCTCGACCTGATGGGCCAGTGCCAGACCGGCAAGAACCGCATCAAGGCGCTGCTGCCCGGCGTGCCCGTCGAGCACAAGACCGGAACGCTCAACGGCCTGACCGACGACGTCGGGTTCATCACCATGCCCGACGGCCACCGCATCGCGGTCGCGATCTTCGCGCGCGGCGGGGCGAACCGGCCGCGGACCATCGCCGAGGCGGCACGCGCGATCTATGACGGCTTCCGCTCGGCGCTGACCTGGCAGTTCGGCACCGCCGCTTTCTCGAGGTAGTGCTCCTCCACATCGTCGCCCGCGGAAAAATCGGCCGCTCCCCGGAAGCCGAGCTAGTCGAGCGCTATCTGAAGCGCATAAGCTGGCCGACAAAGGTCACGGAGCTGCCCGACCGCGGCGGCGCGATGCCGAAAATGCCGGCCAACAGCGCCACCATCGTGCTCGACGAGCGCGGGAAGGCGCTATCCTCGACCGAGCTTGCGGCGTTGCTCGACCGGTGGCGCGACGACGGCAAGCGCGAGGCCCGCTTCGTGATCGGCGCGGCGGACGGCCACGACGACGCGCGGCGGCGCTCGGCCGACCTGCTGCTGTCGTTCGGGCCGGCAACCTGGCCGCATCTGCTCGTACGGGCGATGCTCGCCGAACAATTGTTCCGCGCCGCATCGATCCTTGCGAACCACCCCTATCATCGCGATGGTTAGGCCATGCGCTGGCTCCCCGCCGCATCGCTGATCGCCTTGCTCGCGCCGCTCGCGGCGAGCGCGCCGGCGCAGCCGCAATCGGAGCCGCTCGAGGCGCAGCTGCGCCAGGCCCGCGACGAGCAGCGCACGGCCGAGGCCGAGGCCGCGAAGCTCGAGCGGGCGGCGGTGCAGGCGCGCGGAACGGCGGCGAAGCTCCACGCGCGGCAGCTCGCGGCGGCCAAGGCGATCGAGAGCGCCGAAGCCCGGATCACCGCCGCCGAGACGCAATGGCGGCTGGTCTCGGCCTATCTCGACCAGCGGCGGCGGCGGCTCGCGCGACAGGAACAGCCAGTCTCGGCGCTTCTCGCCGGCCTGGTGGTGATGGGGCAGCGCCCGCCATTGTTGGCGTTCGCCGACCGCGGCGGGACCGACGAGCTGGTCAAGGTTCGCGTGCTGCTCGATTCGACCCTGCCGGCCATCCGCGCGCGCACCGCGGCGCTGTCGGCCGAAATCGCGCAAGGCGAGCGGCTGCGCCAAAACGCCGCCGACGCACGGACCGAGCTTGCGCACAGCCGCGAAGCGCTGACCGCGAGGAAAGACGCGTTCGCCGCGCTCGAGCGCCAGGCGACGCAGTCCGCACTGCTCGCCAAGGGCCGCGCGGTCGCGGTCGGCGACGTCGCGCTGGCCGCCGGCGAGGATATCGAACGGCTGCGCGGCGGCGCCGGGGATCGCGCGCGAGCCGCCGCACTCGCCCGCGCGCTCGCCGCCGCCGAGCCGGCGCCGCCGCGCCCGTTCGCGGCCGAAGGCGGGCGCGCCGCGCCGCCGCTCGATTACCGCCTCCCGGCCACGGCCGACGTGATCGACGGTCTCGGCTCGGTCAGCCCGAGCGGCGTGCAGTCGCGAGGGATCACCCTCGCGACGCGGCGCGGCGCCCCGGTCATTGCGCCGGCGGCAGGCGTGGTCCGCTTTTCGGGGCCGTTCCGCGATTATGACGGGATCGTGATCCTCGACCATGGCGGCGGCTGGATGAGCCTGATCCTCAACCTCGCCTCGCCGCTCGAGCCCGGCGCGCGCGTTGCGGCCGGCGATTCGCTCGGCCGCGCGCTCGGCCCGCTCGGCGTCGAGCTGTCCCAAAACGGGCGGCGCGTCTCGCCCGCTCTCATCGCAGGTTCATCTCAAACCCTGTCAAAGCGCTCTAAAGGCGGCTAAATGCGTGCGCCGCTGAAACAGGACCGAATGGAATGAAACTGACTCAACTGCTTCCGCCGCTCGCGCTGGTTGGCGCGCTTGCGCTGGTTCCGGTCACCGCGAGCTCCTTCGCAGCCGCCGACACGGCCAATTACCAGGAGCTCGAGAAGTTCATGAGCGTGTACGAGCGGGTGAAGGCGAATTATGTCGACCCCGTCGACGACCACACCCTGATCAAGGGCGCGATCGACGGCATGCTTTCGGCGCTCGACCCGCATTCGAGCTATGCCGAGGCGACCGACTTCGACACGCTGAAGTCGACCACCGACGGCAACTACGGCGGCCTCGGCATCACCGTCTCAACCGAGGACGGCGCGATCAAGGTCGTCGCCCCGACCGAGGACACGCCCGCGTGGCGCGCCGGGATCAAGGCCGGCGACTTCATCACCCACATCAACGGCGAGCTGGTCTACGGCCTGACGCTCGACGAAGCGGTCGAGAAGATGCGCGGCGCGCCGGGCACGCCGATCAAGGTCACCATCGTCCGGCCCGGCCGCGACAAGCCGTTCGACGTCGGCATGGTGCGCGAGCGGATCGAGCTGCGCCCGGTCAAGTGGGAGATCAAGGACGGCATCGGGATCGTCAACATCAACACCTTCTCGGGCAATGTCGCCGACCAGACCAAGTCGGCGCTGATGTCGATCGACAAGGCGACCGGCGGGCACCCGCTCGGCTATGTCGTCGACCTGCGCTCCAATCCCGGCGGGCTGCTCGACCAGGCGGTCGACGTCAGCGACGCCTTCCTCGAGAGCGGAGAGATCGTCTCCCAGCGCGGCCGCGAGAAGGACGATATCGAGCGCTATTACGCGCGGCCCGGCGACATGGCGCACGGGCTACCGGTGATCGTCCTGGTCGATGCCGGCACCGCCTCGGCGTCGGAGATCGTCGCCGGCGCGCTGCAGGACCATCGCCGCGCGCTGGTCATGGGCGAGAAGAGCTTCGGCAAGGGCTCGGTGCAGACCGTCGTCCAGACCGGGCCGCAAAGCGCGCTTCGGCTGACCACCGCGCGCTATTACACGCCGTCCGGCCGCTCGGTTCAGGCGGGCGGGATAGAGCCCGACATCATGGTCCCGCAGCTGTCCGACCCCGACTACAAGGATCGGCCGCGAATCCGCGAGGCGGACCTCAGGCGGCATCTGCTCGCCCAGGCCAAGGTCGAGGACGCGTTGCTGGAGAACGACGACACGCCCGATCCGCGCTTTGCGATGACCGCGGCGCAGCTCGAGAAGGCCGGGGTCAAGGATTTCCAGCTCGACTATGCGATCAAGACGCTGAAGCGGCTGGCATCGCCGGCTTCGATCGCGTCGGCCGCGCCGCAGAAGAAGTCGCGCTAGCCGGATGAGCGAAGCGCTCGCAGCCGAGCCCCGCGGCCGGCTTTCGCTTCGCCCTGCGCCGGCCGCACGGCTGATCGCGCTGCTGCTGCCGGTGGGGCTGCTCGGCGGCGCGCTCGGCTCGCAATATCTCGGCGGTCTTCACCCGTGCGAGATGTGCTATTGGCAGCGCTGGCCGCATGCCGCCGCGATCCTCCTCGCCGCGCTGGCCTTCGCCGGACCCGCCGAATCCAGCCGGTCGCGCGCGCTGACCGCCCTCGCCGCGCTGGCGATCGCCGTTTCGGGCGCGATCGGCGTCTATCACGCCGGCGTCGAAGCGAAGATCTTCGAGGGTTTCACCACCTGCACCGCACTGGCGAAGGGGCAAAGCACGGCCGAGCTGCTGCAGCAGATCAGCCACGCGCCGCTGGTGCGCTGCGACCAGGTCCAGTTCCGCTTCCTCGGCATTTCGATGGCGGGGTGGAACGCGATCCTGTCGCTGAGCGGAGCGACCGCAATCGCGCTGTTGCTGCTCAAGGGCCAGCGGCGATGAGCGATTGGAAGCCCGGCGACCGACGGCCCGACCGCGCGTCGATGCTCCGGGTCAACCAGGCCGGCGAATATGGCGCGACCCGCATCTATGCCGGCCAGCTCGCCGTGCTGCCGGCCAATTGCCCCGAAGCGCGGCTGGTCGCGCGGATGGCGGCGCAGGAGCAGCGCCATCTCGACCGGTTCAACCAGCTGATGGCCGAGCGCCGGGTTCGCCCGACCGCGCTCCAGCCGCTGTGGAATGTCGCCGGCTTCGCCCTCGGCGCGGCGACGGCGCTGATGTCCGGTCCGGCGGCGCTCGCCTGCACCGACGCGGTCGAGACCGAAATCGATCGCCACTACCGCGGCCAGCTCGATGAATTGGGCGACGACGACCCCGAGCTTTCCGCCGATATCGCGGAGTTCCGCGCCGACGAGCTCGAGCACCGCGACGCCGCCCGGAACGCCGGCGCAACGAATGCCGCTGGCTATCCCCTGCTGACTGCGGCAATCCGGGCCGGTTGCAGGATGGCCATCGGATTATCAAAGCGGATTTGAGGAACTGCAAGCGGGCGTCGCCCGCTTTAGCGCGTTGAGAGGACGACGATGATCAAGCTGACGATCACCATGAGCGCGGGCGTCGCGACAGCCGCGGCTGCCGCGGCTTTCGCAGCGCTGCCGTCGCCCGCGGCGGCGCAGTCCGGGAACATCGCGGAGATCGTCGTCTACGGCAACGACCCATGTCCGCGGTCAACCGACGACCAGGTCGTGATCTGCGCCCGCCGGCCGGAGAGCGAGCGTTACCGGATTCCCGAGAAGCTGCGCGAAAGCGGGCCGCCGCAATCGGGCCAGTCGTGGGCCAACAAGGCCAAGGTGCTGGAAACGGTCGGCGACACCGGCACCTTCAGCTGCTCGCCGGTCGGCCCCGGCGGCTATACCGGCTGCCTGACCCAGGTCATCCGCCAGGCGCGAGAGCAGCGCCGCCAGCAGGCCGAGGAAACCAAGCCGCCCGAACAATAGACCGTGCCGCCGGCCGCATGGCCGGCCGTTGACGCCAAGCTGCAAAAGGGGAGAGCGCAGCCATGACCGTTGCCGACGCCACGCCCGACTATGAAGTCGGGACCAACGACGACCGCGCCTTCCTCGGCCACCCGAAGGGCCTCGGCTATCTCGGCTTCACCGAGGCGTGCGAGCGCTTCTCTTATTATTCCATGCAGACCCTGCTGGTGCTCTACATGGTCAATTACCTGCTGGTGCCCGGCCGGATGGAGAAAGTGGTCGGGCTCGACTGGCTCAACGCGCATGTCTACCCGGGGCTGTCGGGCCAGCCGCTCGCCTCGGCGATCTTCGGCACCTATACCGCGCTGGTCTATCTGACGCCGATCCTCGGCGGGATCATCGCCGACAAGTGGCTCGGCCGGAACGCGACGCTGATCACCGGCGGGGTGCTGATGGCCATCGGCCATTTCCTGATGGCGATCGAGCCGGCCTTCCTGCTGGCGCTGTTCGCGCTCCTGCTCGGAGTCGGCGCGTTCAAGGGCAATATCGCGACCCAGGTCGGCGCTCTGTACGGCGAGAACGACCTCCGCCGCGCGATGGCCTTCCAGATTTTCTACATATTCATCAACGTCAGCGTGATCGCCGCGCCGCTGGTCTCCGGAACGCTGGGGCAGAATGTGGGATGGCACTATGGCTTCGGCTGCGCCGGCGTCGTGATGGTCCTCGGCCTCCTCATTTATCTGTCGGGCCGCCGCTATCTGCCCGCCGAAAACCGCCCCGCCCGGGCCGAAGCCGCCGCGGCACGCGCGCCGCTCAGCAAAGACGACTGGAAGTGCGTAGGCTATCTTCTCGTCCTGATCCCGGTCCTCGCCATCTCGCTGCTCACCAACCAGGAAATCTTCAACGCCTACCTCGTCTGGGGCGACCAGCATTTCGACCTGACCCTGCTCAATGATACCAGCAGCTGGCTGATCACGGTCGACGCGGCGGTCAGCTTCGCCATGCTGGTCGCGGTTGCGGCCTTCTGGAAATGGTGGGGAACGCACCGCCGCGAGCCTGACGAGATCAGCAAGATGATCATCGGCAGCGTGTTCACGGTCGTCGGCGGGCTGTGCCTGTTCATGGCGGCGCTGACCCAGCCCGAAGGCGGCAAGATCAGCCTGTTCTGGCCGATGCTGTTCGAGCTGTTCAACAGCATCGGCTTCGCGCACGTGCTGCCGATCAGTCTCGCCTTGTTCTCGAAGATCGCGCCGAGGCAGATCACGGCCACAGTGATCGGTCTCTATTACTTGTCCTTCTTCATCGCCAACGGCGTGGTCGGCTATGTCGGCGGCCTCTACTCGAGCCTGCCGACCACGACCTTCTGGCTGATCCACGTCGCCAGCGCGGCGTTCGGGCTGGTCGCCTTCGTGGTGTTCAAGCTAGTCATCGGCCACCGCATGCAGAGCACCGCCGAAGACCAGGCTGCCGCGCTCAGCTGACGCGCAACGCAGCCGCCGGTCGCTCGTTTGACCGGCGATGGCGGACGTTGCGACCGAAGGCTTGCGGCACGCGCTCGAAGCGGAGCGCGCGATCGAGCCCGGCGGCAACCTGCGCAAGTCGTGGGAGGCCCTGCTCGCCGAAGCGCGCGCCTGCACGCGCTGCGAGCTTTACAAGTGCGGCACCCAGACGGTGTTCGGCGAGGGACCGCTCGACGCGCGGATCGTCTTCGTCGGCGAGCAGCCCGGGGACCAGGAAGACATCGCGGGGCGGCCGTTCGTCGGGCCGGCGGGTGCGATCTTCGACGCAGCATTGGAAAGGGCCGGGATCGACCGTGGCAGCGTCTATGTGACCAACGCGGTCAAGCATTTCAAATTCGTCCAGCGCGGCAAGCGGCGCATCCACAACAAGCCGGACGCGGGCGAGGTCACCGCCTGCCGCTGGTGGCTCGACCATGAGCGGGCGCTGATCGAGCCGCAGGTGACGGTCGCGCTCGGCGCTACGGCTGCGCGGTCGCTGGTCGGAAAAGTGGTGACCATCTCCAGGGTGCGCGGCGCGCCGCTCGAGCTTGCCGACGGCGGCGAATGCTGGGTGACGGTGCACCCGAGCTTCCTGCTGCGCATCCCCGAGCAGGACCGCCGCCGCGAGGAGCGCGCCTTGTTCGTTCGCGACCTCAAGCGGATCAAGGCGCGGGCGGCGGAGCTGGCCCGATAGCCGTCATTGCGAGGAGCCGAAGGCGACGCGGCAATCCCCCTGGCGCTGGATTGCTTCGCTGCGCTCGCAATGACGCCGGGCTCAGAACCGGTAGCCGACCGTCGCCTTGATCGTGCGCGGCGCGCCGGGCGCGATGTTGTTGTCGTTGTTGGCGGACGGGAAATAATGCGCGCCGAGCAGGTTCTCGAGATTGACCTGCGCTTCGACGCCCCACGGCAGCTGGTAGAACAAAGCCGCATCGACGCGCGCGTAGCCGGGGAGCTTCACGGCGTTGCTGATCGAGGCATGGGATTTCGAGCGCGCGATGAGGCCGAGACCGGCGCCGATCCGGTCGGTGAAGTCATAGCGGTTCCACAGCGAGAAGCTGTGGCGCGGCACGAGCGGCACGTCGCGGCCCTTGGGCGCCGCCGTAGTCGTCTTGCTGATCTCGGCCTTTTGCAGCGTATAGCCCGCGGAAATCAGCCAGCGGCTGGTCACGCTGCGCTCGAGCCCGAGCTCGAGCCCGCGGCTGCGCTGCGCGCCGGTGAGGACGACGCGCGTGGGATCGAGCGGGTCGGCGGCACGGGTGTTGGTGCGGTCGAGCCGGTAGACCGCGGCGGTGGCGAGGAGCCCTTCGAGAATCTCCCACTTCGCGCCGAGCTCGTAATTGTCGAAGCGTTCGGGCTTCAGCGCCTCGCGGTCGGCATCGAGACTGCTGAACTGGTCGCCCGATTGCGGCAGGTAGGAGCGGCTGTAGCTGGCATAAAGGGACAGGCTGTCGCTGGGCTTGATGATCACGCCGAGGCGCGGGGACCACAGGTTGTCGTGGCGGCTGAACTCGCCGGGGCTGGCGGGGCGCAGGTCATCGACGTGGAGCCTGAAGCTGTCGAAGCGCAGCCCGGCGACGATCTCGAGCCAGTCGGTGGGCCTGAGCTGGTCCTGCAAATAAACGGCGGCGACGCTCGCCTTGACGCGGTTGTTCGAATCGTCGGCGTCGGGGGCGAAGATCACGTTCGCGTCCACGGTCGGATCGCTGATCGGCGTCGTGTTGCCGTCGGGGAAGCTGCCGGTATTGCGCCGGTTGCGCGATTTCTCGCGGCCGAGCTCGAAGCCGAGCAGCAGCGTCTGGTCGACTCCCGCCAGGCGGTTCTCCCACACGAGGTCGGTCTGGCTGAACAGGTTCCGGCGCGTCGTCGCATTGTTGTAGGCGCCGAGCGTGACGAGGCCGGTGCCGGCGTCGAAGCGGGTCGGATAGATGTTCTGGTAGAATTTGTCGTAGTCGCCGAACAGGGTCCGGTTGCGCAGCGTCAGGCCGCCGCCGAAGTCATGCTCGACCGCGAACGTCGCGAGATTGACGTCGACCTTCGCATGGCTTTGGTCGGGGTCGCCGAAGAAGGTGCGGCGAAAGCCCTTGATCGGCTCGTCTCCGTCGGCCGGCACGCCGCGGTCGGCGGTTCGGCGGTCGTGGAAATATTCGTAGGAGAGGTCGATCCGCGTGTCCGGCCCAAGCGCGACCGCCGCCGTCGGGTTGATCCCGTAGCGCTTCAGGTCGACGTGCCGGCGGAAGCTGTCGCCGTCCTCGTACATCGCGTTCAAGCGCAGGCCGGCGTTGCCCAGGGGCTGATCGACGTCGCCGGCGAAGCGCAGCCCGCCGAACCCGTCGCCCGACGTGGTGAGCGCGCGATAGGGGGTGAAGCTCGGGCGCTTGAGCACGCGGTTGACGATGCCGCCGCCGCCGCCGCGGCCGAAGATCATCGCGTTGGGGCCTTTCAGCACCTCGACCCGGTCGACGTTGTAGAAGTCGCGGAAATATTGGACGTCGTCGCGCACGCCGTCGACGAAGAAGTCGGCGGTGCTGGAGTTGCCGCGCAGCACCAGCGTGTCGCGGTTGCCCTCGCCCGAATTGTAGGATGCGCCCGGCACGAACAATAAAAGGTCGCCGACCGAGCGCAGCTGCTGGTCGGCGATCTGGGCGCTGGAAATGGTGGTTAGCGCCTGCGGGATGTCCTTGACCTCTGTGCTGGTCCTGGTCGCCGTCGTGGTTCGCTTGACCCCATATTCGACGCGCTCGCCGGTGACGACGATGGCGCCCTGGTCGGCGGCCTCCGCGGCGAGCACGGGCGCGGCGGTCGAGGCGAAAACTGCCGCGAGCGGCAGCGTGAGCAGGCGGTCCAATGCAATCCCCTTTATTGCTGTTGGACCGCAGTAGTGATAATGAGAATAGTTCGCAATAGCGGAAATATCACTCGGCGGCGAGCAGGGTCTCCGCTCCGCCGAGGTCGACCGAGACCAGCCGGCTGACGCCTTTCTCGATCATCGTCACGCCGTACAGCCGGTGCATGCGGCTCATCGTGACCGCATTGTGGGTGACGATCAGGTAGCGCGTGTCGGTCTCGCCAGTCATCCGGTCGAGCAGGTCGCAGAAGCGCTCGACATTGGCGTCGTCGAGCGGCGCGTCGACCTCGTCGAGCACGCAGATCGGCGCCGGGTTGGTGAGGAAGATGGCGAAGATCAACGCGATCGCCGTCAGCGCCTGCTCGCCGCCCGACAGCAAAGTCAGGGTCGACAGGCGCTTGCCCGGCGGCTGGGCCATGATTTCGAGTCCGGCCTCGAGCGGGTCGTCGCTCTCGACCAGCGCGAGATGCGCCTGGCCGCCGTCGAACAGGGTCGTAAACAGCCGGCGGAAATGGGCGTCGACCTTGCCGTAGGCGTCGAGCAGCCGCACTCGTCCTTCGCGGTTGAGGTTGCCGATCGAGCCGCGCAGGCGATGGATCGCCTGGGTCAGCTCGTCCGCCTCCTCCGCGCCCTTCGCGCGGCTCGCGTCGAGCTCGGCGAGCTCCTGCTCGGCGACGAGATTGACCGGGCCGATGCGTTCGCGCTCGGCGGTCAGCCGCTCGAGCGTCGCCGCTTCCGCGTCGGCGTCGCGCGGCTCGTCCGCGTCGAAGCCGAGCTTCCCGGGCAGCCGCTGCGGCACGCACTCAAACTTGTCGGCGCAAGCCCGCGCGAACTCGGCGCTGCGCGCCCGCTGCGCTTCGGCGCGGGCAGCGGCGGCGGCGCGGCGCTCGCGCGCGTCGGCGAAGCGCTCGTTGGCGGCGGAGACCGCGGCGGCGGCCGACGCAAGCGCGTCCTCGGCCTCGCGCTCGGCCGCCGCGGCCTCGCCGACCGCGACCTGGCTTTCGGAACTGGTCCGTTCGAGCGCCGCGATCGACGCATCGAGCCGGGCCGGTTCGCCTTCCAGCTCGGCGCGCTCGGCAAGCTGCGACTCCCGCCGGTCGATCGCGTCGGCCAGCCGCCGCTCGGCGTCGGCTTGGCGCTTGCGCCATTCGGATTGCTCGCGCGCCGCGCTGCTCAGCCGCTCGCGGTCGGCGGCCGTCTCGCGCGCCTTGGTCGCGGCCTCAGCGCGCTTGTCCGCGACCGCCGAAGCCGCGGTCGCCGCCGTCGCCCGGGCGCCTTCGACGTCATGCTCGAGCGCCGCCGGGTCGGGCAAAGCGGCGAGCGCCCGTTCGGCCGCGGCCACCGCCTCGGCGGACGCCTCGAGCACCGGGTCGAGGTCCGCCTGACGCTGCGCCAGCCCGGCCCGCTGCGCCTCCATCCGCTCCAGCGCTGCCTCGGCGGCATCGCCGGCCCGCGCCGCATCGCGCGCGTCGCGCTCGGCGGCGAGCGCGGCTTGGCGCGCTTGGTCGGCGACCCCGCGGCAATGCTCCATCCGCGCGAGCACCTGGTCACGAACGGCGATTGCCGCCGCGACGGCCTTCTCGAGCGACGGCAATTCGCGTCCCAGCTGCGACAGGCGATTGGCGCGGATCAGACGATCGGCGGCCGCGGCGCCGAGGCCGGTCGCGACGAAGCCATCCCAGCGCCGCAAGACGCCGTCGAGCGTCACCAGCCGCTGGCCGACGGCGAGCCGCTGCCCGTCGTCGCGCTCGACGACGGTGATTTGCCGCAGGCGCCGCTGGAGCTGGTCGGGCGCGCGAACATGGTCGGCAAGGCATGCGCCGCCGGCCGGGAGCTGCGGATCGCCGGCCTCCGGCGCGCTGCCTTCCCACCGGCGCGGACCGTCGCCCGCGCCAAGCGCCGCCTCGGCATCGTCGCCGAGCGCCGCGGCGAGCGCCCGCTCATAACCTTCGTCCGCGACCAGGCTCGCAATCGCCGTGCCGCCGCTCTGGTCCAGCGTGCGTGCGAGCGCGTCATGCTCGGACTTGGCGGCCGAATGCGCCGCTCGCGCGGCGGCGAGCGCGCTCTCGGCGGCGTCGCGCTGGTCGGCGGCCGCGGTCCGCTCCTGCTCGGCTTCGGTCCGCCGCGCTTCGGCCTCGGCGAGCGCGCGCGCGGCTTCGGCCGATTTGGCGGCCGCTTCCTCGCGCGCCCGGAGCTGGTCGGAACCGTCGCCGAGTGTCGCCAGCTGCTCGGCCAGCCTGGCCCGTTCCTGCTCCGTCCGCGCGGCCTGGGCGCGCGCGGCATCGAGCGCCGCGTCCGCGACCCGCCGCTCGGCGCGCATCGCCGCCTGCCGGGCGAGCCATTCGGCGAGTGCCGCCTCGGCCTCGCGGGACGCCGCTTCGGCCCGCGTCAGCTCGGTCGCGAGCCGCGCCGAATGCGCTTCGGAGTCCTGCAGCCTGCGCTCGATCGCCGCCCGCTCCTCGTCGAGCTGGGCGATCGCGCGCGCAGCGTCGGCCTTCAGCGCTTCCTCGCGCGCGATGTCGGCGCCGAGGGCGGCGTCGAGCCGGTCGAGCTCGGCGAGCCGGCGCGTGACCGTGTCGCGCCGGGCGCGCGCCGCGGCCAGCTCGTGCGCCAGCGCATGGCCCTGCTCGCGCGCCGTGGCCAGCGCTGTGCGGCGCTCGGCAAGCAAGGCCGCCGCGCGCTGCTGCCCGGCCTGGGCTTCGGCGATCGCCGCCTGGATTTTCGCCACCTCATCGGCGGCGCCAGCGGCTTCGGCGGCCGCCGTCTCGGCGGAGCGTTCGGCGTCGGCCCAGCGCGCGTGCAGCAGCCGCGCCTCGACCGAGCGGATCTGGTCGGTGAGCTTGCGATAGCGTTCGGCGGCGCGCGCCTGGCGCCGCAGCTGCGAGGCGCGCTGCTCCTGCTCGCCGAGGATTTCGCCGAGCCGCGCCAGGTTCGCCTCGGTCGCGCGAAGCTTCTGCTCGGCGTCCTTGCGGCGCGCGTGCAGCCCGGAAATGCCCGCCGCTTCCTCGAGTAGCAGGCGCCGCTCGACCGGCTTGGCGGCGATCACCGCGCCGATCTTGCCCTGGCTGACCAGGGCCGGCGAATGCGCGCCGGTCGCGGCATCGGCAAACAGCAAAGCGACGTCCTTGGCGCGGACGTCGCGCCCGTCGATCCGGTAGGCCGAGCCGGCGGCCCGCTCGATCCGCCGCGTGACCTCGCTTTCGCCGGCTTCGCCCTCGTCATCCACGTCGCGCTCGACGAGGATCGACACTTCGGCGAAGTCGCGGGGCGGGCGCGAGGCCGTGCCGGCGAAGATCACGTCGTCCATGCCGCCGCCGCGCAGCGACTTGGGGCTGGATTCGCCCATCGCCCAGCGCAGCGCCTCGAGCAGGTTCGACTTCCCGCAACCGTTGGGTCCGACGACGCCCGTCAGCCCGGATTCGACGCGCAACTCCGTCGGCTCGACGAAACTCTTGAAACCGCTGAGCTTGAGCCGCCGGATGCGCAACCTGATCCCCCGATCCGTCCGCTAGCCGCGCTCGCCCAACGCTGTCCTCAGCTGCGGCTCGAGCAACTCCCAGGTCGCGGTCTTCTCGACCATCTTGCCGTTGATAACGAACGTCGGCGTTCCGGCGAAGTCGGGAAACTGCTCGGTCGCGTCGCTGTTCATCTGGACCAGCTGGTTGACCGCATTCTCGTCGCTCAGGCACTGGCTGCTCTTGGCGGCCGGGACTCCGCGCGCCGCCGCCCAGTCCTGGAAGCCGGCGACCTTGGCCATGGCGAGGAATTCCTGGCTGGGCGGAAGGTTCTGGAGCTGCTCGAGCTGGGCCTGCGGCGCCTGCTGGATCTTCGCCACCCAGTTCGGCTGGTCCTCATACATCGCGCGGGTCAGCGGGAAGAAGCTGTTGGCGCCGTTGCAGCGGACGATCAGCGAGGCGGTGAGGTCGAACGCGTCGCGCACATAGTTGCGGAACTCGTAGCTCACCTGCCCGGTCTTGACGTAATTGGCGATGAGGTCGGGCACGCCTTTTTCGTCGAACTCGCGGCAGTGCGGGCAGGTGAGCGAGCCATATTCGACCAACTGCACCTTGGCGTCGGGATTGCCCATCAGGAACCCGCCCGCCGGCGTCGCGGACACAACCTCGCTCCAGTCGCCGCCCTTGGGCGGGGCGACCGGCTCGACGTTGACCGGCGCGTTGGTCGCGGCATCGCCCTGCCTGGAGTTGCAGCCGGCGATGGCGATCACGGCGACCGCGCCGGCGAGGAAATAGCTTGGTTTCATCGGTTCACTTGGCTCCATTGACCACGGGAATAAGCGCGTCCTGCTCCTGGAGGAGCGACGGCGGCCCGCTGGTAGCGCCAATTCGCCCGGCAAGCGACTCCAGGCACGCGCGCAGCTCGGGATCGGCGATTTCGCGCAGGCCTTCGCCCAATTCCTTCGGCACCGGGCGCAGCTGCGGACGCTTAAGCCGCGCTTCCGGCGCGGGCGCGCGGCCCTGGCGAAACACGATTCGGTTGATCGCCGCATAGCCGAAGAAGCGGTTGACCCGCTCGACGATCAGCGGCGTCAGATGCTGGATCAGCGGCGCGTGGGCGCCGTCGACCAGCAACGTCAATACCCCGCCGGCTTTGCGGCCGGTGGGAAAGCGAATTGACTCGGGCGAGGAGGCTTTGGCGTAGCGCTCGCCGACGATCTCGGCCCAGCGGCTGACGATCGACCCCTGGACGAAGCCGAAGCGGCGGAACGATTGATCGCCGGCCGCGCCGACCAGCTCGCCGGCCGCGCGCGCGCGGCAGCTTCGCTCGGAATCGCCGGGGCCCGCCTTTCGCTTCGCCATCGCGGCCGAGCATGCCATAGGGCCGGGGTGACCGCCAACGCCGCAACGGCCCTGCTCAAACATTATGTGGATAACTTCCGGCGGCTGCCGTGGCGCACGCCGCCCGGCGCCGCGCCGCCCGGCCCCTATCGCGTGTGGCTGAGCGAGGTGATGCTGCAGCAGACGACGGTGGCGGCGGTCGTGCCGCGGTTCGAGCGCTTCGTTGCGCGCTGGCCGTCGTTCGAGGCGCTGGCGGCGGCGCGCGACGAGGACGTGCTCTCGGAATGGGCGGGGCTCGGCTATTACGCGCGGGCCCGCAACCTGATTGCCTGCGCGCGCGAGGTCGCGCGGCGCGGCGGGATTCCGGCGACGGCCGGCGAGCTGCGCGCGTTGCCGGGGATCGGGACCTATACGTCGGCGGCGATCGCCGCGATCGCGTTCGGCGAGGCGGCCGCGGCGGTCGACACCAATGTCGCGCGGCTCGTCGCGCGGCTGAACGGGTGGCCGACACCCACGCGGTCCGAAGTCGAGCAGGCGGTGCTGGGAATGATCCCGGCCGGCCGCTCGGGCGATTTCACCCAGGCGATGATGGATTTGGGCGCGACGATCTGCCGGCCGCGCGCGCCTGACTGCGGCCGATGCCCGCTGCGCGCGCATTGCGCGGCATTCGCGAGCGGCGCGCCCGAAGCCTTCCCGGCGGCCAAAACGAAGGGGGTTCGGCCGCGGCGCTACGGCACCGCCTGGTGGATCGAGCGCGCGGGCGCGATATGGCTGGTGCGCCGCCCGCCGCGCGGGCTGCTCGGCGGCATGGCCGCGCTCCCCGGAAGCGAGTGGACCGCCGAAGCGCCGTCGCCGCAACCGGCGGCGCTTGGAACCGTGCGCCATCTATTCACGCATTTCGCGCTCGAGCTGACGCTGGTGCCTGCTCCGGCGCCGGTCGGCGAAGGTTGGTGGCAGCCGCTCGGCCGCCTCGATCAGGCCGGCCTGCCGACCCTCTATCGCCGGGCCGCCGAGCTTGGCGTGAACGCCCGCGGTCTCGGCCGTGCGGCGGCTTGAAGAAGCCTCCCGCGCCCCTTAAAGGCGGCGCAAATCCAATCCTCTCGGCGCCCGAGAAACCCAGGGAAAATCCATGGACGACCGCTTCAATACCATTGCCGGCTGGGTGCTGTTCGCAGGCATTGTCGCGCTCGGCTCGTCGATCGTCGCCGGCGAGGTGTTCCACAGCGAGCGGCCCGAGAAGATGGGCTATCCGATCGAGGGCGTCGCGGTCGAAGGCGAGGGCGGAGCCGAGGCCGAGAAGCCGATCGAATTCTATCTGGCGAGCGCCGATCCGGCCAAGGGGCAGCAGGTGTTCAACAAATGCGCCGCCTGCCACAACGCCGAACAGGGCGGCGCCAACCAGTTGGGGCCGAACCTGTGGGACGTGATCGGCGAGCCGATCGGCAAGGGCAAGGGTTTCGCTTTCTCGTCGGCGCTGTCCGAAAAGGGCGGCACCTGGAACTGGGACAATCTCAGCCAGTGGCTCCACAATCCGAAGGCCTTCGCGCCCGGGACCAAGATGACTTTCGCGGGCCTCAGCAAGCCCGAGGACCGCGCCAACGTGATCGCCTTCCTCAACGCCCATAGCGACGCACCCAAGCCGCTGCCGGAAGCTCCGGCCGCCGCAGCCGGCGCCGAGCCGGGCGCCGGGCCCGACAACGGCCCGCAGAAGGCCGAGAAGGAGCCCGTGCTCACCGAGCAGCAGACCGGCGCCAATCCCAAGAATGTCGGCGGGGAGGGCGCGTCGAAGCTTACCGGGCCAAAGAGCGTGGCGACCAAGAAGCCGTAAAGCGGCGCTATTCCGGTGGCGCGCCTTGCTCGCGCGGAGCTTCCGGATGCTCCTCGTAGAAGCGGGTGACGAAATCCCACGCTTCGGCGGCATCCTCGCACCAGTGGATGAGGTCGAGGTCGTGCGGCGAGATCACGCCTTCGTCGACCATCGCCTGGAAGTTCACGACCTTGCTCCAATAATCCTGGCCGAACAGCAGGATCGGCAGCGGGCGGACCTTGCCGGTCTGGACCAGGGTCAGAAGCTCGAACAGCTCGTCGAACGTGCCGTAGCCGCCGGGAAACACCGCGACCGCGCGCGCCCGCAGCAGGAAGTGCATCTTGCGCAGCGCGAAATAATGGAACTGGAAGCTGAGATCGGGCGTGACGAAGCGGTTGGGCAGCTGCTCGTGCGGCAGCACGATGTTGAGGCCGATCGATTCGCAGCCCTCTTCCGCCGCACCGCGGTTGGCCGCTTCCATGATCGACGGCCCACCGCCCGAGCAGACCACGAAATGGCGCTTGCCGTCCTCGTCGCAGCCGCAGCGGCTGGCGAGGCGGGCGAGCTCGCGCGCGATCTCATAATATTGTGATTTGGCCTTGAGCCGCTCCGCGACCGCCTGCTGCTCGGGATTGGCCGCGGCGGCGACCAGCGCGTCGGCCATGTCCGGCGACGGGATTCGCGCCGAGCCGTAGAACACCAGGGTCGAGCCGATGTCGGATTCGTTGAGCAGCAGCTCGGGCTTCAACAGCTCGAGCTGAAAGCGAACGGGCCGCAAATCCTCGCGCAGCAGGAATTCGGTGTCCTGGAACGCGAGCTTGTAGGCCGAGCTCTCGGTCTGCGGGATCGACGGGACGTGCTCGGCGGCGCGGGCGTCCACCTTCGATGTCGGGAAAATGCGCTTCGGCGGGACAGGTCTATCCATGCCCGGCCGACTAGCCGCAATCCACCGCAGCGTCACGCTCGCGCATGCGGTCAAACCGCTCAGCGGGGATTGGCTGTCATCGACGCGCGATGTCCCGTCGCGATCCCCCAATATTCGATCCATTGGCGCCGGATACCTTCGGCCTGCCTAAGAAGCTTCGTGCTCGGCCGCCGGCCATGCTCGACGACGGCCACGATGCCCGTGTTGAACTTCCGCTGCGAATGCTGCGCGTCAGGTAAGCGCGGCCCCTCGGCGGCGATCACGTCGTCAATGGTGAGCTCCATTCGGTCTGCCTTGAAGATCGGGTGCCCCTTCGCGTCGGTCCCCGACGGCGCGAGGTTGTTGAGGATGAAGAAGTTCGGGACCTCCGCGGCTGACATCAGCCCCATCAGATAAAGGTCGAGATGCGAGTATCCCGTCGCCGGCACGAAAAAACCGTCGCGCAGCCGGGTGTATGTGCCGTCACGGTTTTCCTGCCAAACGCCGCCGCCAAGTGTGGAAGCCTCGGTCGGCAGCGAATAAGGGAAGGCGACCGCGGCCTGCAGACCGGAAGCCCAGTGCGGCCACGGTCCCAGGCGGATTGTCTCGTCGTCGACCTTCGCCGTGACGTAGGCGCCCCACCGATGGCCGACTTCATGTCCGAGATGCCCGACAGCATAATTGTACGGAGCAACCTTCCCGTCCGGCGTCGCTTCCGCGAGTTGGCGGGAATAAAAACCGATCTCGTGATCGGTAGCGGCGGCCGCTCCCGGCGGAGGTCCTTCCTGCATTTCATTCGAGCCGACGAAAACCGGCGCGGCATAGCCCAATTGAAATCTTCCCCTGGTGCAGCGGCTTTGGAGAATCCGGTCGGATTGGTCGTGCATAGTGTCGCCAATCCCGGTGATCTTGCCGCCCACTGGACCGTCGCTTGGGGGGCTCGCTTCCTGCGCATCGACGCGGAAGTCCGAATAATAAGCAAGGAAGTCGAACCGGTCCCCGAGAGCGCGGATGACGGTGCAGGAAAGGTCCTGCGGCTTTGGCACCGCAAGATAGTGGAAGGCTTCGTACGGCGCAGCGAATGGCCCGTCGTTCCCGCCGAGTGACGAAAGACGAACGGCCGTAGGCCGGTCGCCGGGCGTCGGAAAAATGCCGACGATCGCGTCCTTCGCCGCGACCTCCTTGTACGACATGGCGATGGAGCCGTCGCGGTAGAGCACGGCCTGGAAACGGTTCACGGTCCTGAACCAGGTGAAATCCAGGAGGCCGCCGAAGGGTTCGGTCAGCTCCCACGTGATGACTACGCGATCTGCCAGTTCCCTCACATAATGCGGCCCCGAAAGGCGCGGCTTCAGGAATACCCCGATGGCCGGCGCTTTGGCGTTCAATCGGTGCGCGGCCTCCGCCAATTGGTCGAACCGGCCGAGGGCGATCCCCGCTTCGGCGTGGCCGTAGGGGTCGGGTTCGATGTTCTTCTCCAATTTGCCGAAGCGCAGCGACCCGCTGGTCCCGACAAGGAAAGAGCGCCACGATTGCCCCGCAAACGGAAACGCGAAGTTGCGCAATGTCATCCGTGCGCCGGCGAGTTGAGGGCCGAAGTCCGGATCCCAGCGCAGTGGCCCGTTCTCGACCTTGTAGCCGGAAGCATGCGGAGTGAATCGAAGCGTCCGCCCGGTGAGGTCGAACAGGTTAGCTTTGCCCAGCGCGCCTTCGTTCAATTCGACGACGATGAGCTTGCCGTGGACCGACACCTTCCCGATCGAGCGGCCCGGCTCGCTCGAGACTTGTGCATTCGCCGGCCCGGGGCTCAAGCAGAGCAGAAAGAGGAGTAAGGCCACGGGCCGTTGAGGCATGCCGCGCCGACTAGCCTCAAACCGCTACAGCGTCACGATGGCTGGCTCTCCCGGCGCGCACCCCAGTCGATCCGGCGCGTCGCGTACATCACGCCCGCAAGCGCGGCGAACAGCAGCAGCGCGCCGATCAGCAGCGAATAGGCCTCGAGGCTCAAGAGGATGTAGAGCACCGCATAAAGCGCGACGAGCAGGCCGCCGATGAACGCGGCCCTTCGCCAGCTGCCGAGCACGGCCGCCGAATAAGCCGTGTTGAGGCCGGCGATCGCGGCCGAGGCAACGATGTAGGCGGGCGTGAAGCCGATCACCTCGGCGAAGGCGAGCAGAAGCACGAAGAACAGGATCAGCGCCGCGCCCATCAGCAGATATTCGACCGCCGAAACGCGCACGCCGCCGATCACGTCGAACATCAGCAGTGCGAGGAAGGTGAAGCCGATGAACAGGAAGCCGTATTTCACCGACCGGTCGA